>USCK01000097.1 GCA_900553205.1 uncultured bacterium
AACCTTTGAACAAAAAGGCTCAAAAAGTTCTTGAAGAACAAAGCGATATTATCGAACAAAATCAAGAACAAATGGAAGGAGGTTATTAATGAGAGATTCTTTCAACGAAATTAATATCACTCCGTTAACAGATATTTTCTTGGTACTCCTAATTATAATGATGGTTATCGCACCATTACTTGACCAACAAGGCTTGAACCTGACAGTACCAGAAAATGTAAAAGCTGAAAATGTTAAAGAAGCTAAGACTATCAATTTTGTTGTAACAAACGATGACAAGTTTATGCTTGACGGACAAGAGATTTCTGCCGAGCAGTTGGAATCTGTAATATCTTCTCAAGCAAAAACTTTGACAGACGGTTTGTTAATCCAATCTGATCCGGAAGCAACTCATGGCGCTATTGTTAAACTTATGGACAGCGCAAGAAATTCAGGCGTAACAAATATTTCAGTTGTTGGGTTGTAATTTTTTGTCTGTCATTACGAGTGTTAGTGAAGTAATCCAACTTCAAGAGAGTTCCTTACTCGTAGTATTTGAAAATTAGATGTGTTCCGGATTAATGACAGATTTGAAAGAAATTCTTCGCCTACGGCTCTGAATGACATTATAAATTATGCGAGGTGCAGTAGGTAATGGTTATGAATGATGATTTTTTATGTCTTTAATATAGACCTTTACCTTCTTTGGTTACATGATTAACTTTCTTTTGTATTTCAAGAGTTTGTGTTTCAGGGTTCCAAAGGAAGTGTCTGTTTTTACCTTTGACTAGTTTTTGATACCAGCCGAATTCTGTGCCCAATGTCGTGTCAAAGCCTTCGGCTTTTGCTTTTGCATCTATTTTTGATTTTTCTTCAGGTGTCAATTTTGTTGCGACAAGTCCTTTTTTAGTTTTTGTATAATGTGTTGTTTTTTGTTTTGCTTTTTGCTCTGCTTTCGGTTGTTGTGTTTCAGTTTTGACTTCTGTAGTTTTTTTATCAGGCTCTACTGTTTTAGGTTTTGTATTAACCGTTGTTTGGTTTAGGCTGTTGAATCTTTTAACATGTACTTTTGCCGTGTCAGCCGAACAAGGTCGATTATTAATTTTAAACTGTAAATTGCCTTTGTTGTCGTATTCTGCAGTTAGATCTTTAGGAATCTTAACATCGTCAGGTAATGAGAGCTTGTTTATAATCTCTGATTTTACTTGATTTTTGGTCAAGAATTTATCTTTTTTCTTTGTTAATTGTTCACCAAGTTTATACTTTTTGTCTTGGGTTGTCGTGATTGAGTAATAACTTTCAGCACCGTTTTGGTCTTTTACCTTTACGATTTCTTGAGAGTTATTGTTATTATCTATTTTGCCGTCAACAACTTTGGCTCTGACATCTTTTGGCAATCCTTCAATGTATTCAAAACGCTTTTTGAATAATGATGAGTGACCTGCTTGTGCTATATTGCCTTTGTCATCTTCGACAGTTACTGTTATTTCGTTGTTATTAAAGTCTTTTGTTTTTACTTCTTTTAAAGCTGTTCTGACTCCATCATGGTAATAATATTCCTGTTTGTCGCCGTAGCCTTTTGTATCAGCATTAGATTTTACTTTACGAGTTCTGTTACCGTCACGAATTTTTAGATTATCTGTATCAGGTGTCGGTTTTACTTTACCTTTTGGCTTTGCAGTTGCTTTTTTCTCGCCGATATATTTGTCGTCATTTCCTGTTGCAAGTTTACTCATACTGTTTTGTTTCAGGTCATTGAGAAGGTTTTGCAACTCATCTTTTTGAAGCTTGTTATCTTCTCCTGCATATTTTTTGAAAACTTTGCCTATATTAGACAAATCTTTTGCATCTAAATCTACTCCACCTGCGAATTTTCTTGCGCCTGTTTTGTTTTTAACTGATGCAGATTCTTGTTGTACGGCATTGAGGTAAGAAATTAATTCTTGCATAGAAATGCCGTCATCACTATCGGTATTAATAGTGTCTAAAATTGTTTCACCTGTGGTTGTGGTTTTATTCTTTTGATTTTTTTGTTCATCAAGTTGCAGTGTCGAGTTTTCTGCTCCGTTCATAACCATTGATGCAAATGTTTGGGTTTGTGATACTGCAGTTTCATTGTTACCATGTGTTATTGAACCTTGCTCCTTGTTGTATGAGGAGTTGTTATTAACCTTATCGCCATGGTTATGGTATTTATGTACTGCATCATCTGATTTTGCTTGTGATAGAGCTTGTCTTAGTGTTGTTTTTGTTTTATCGCATTCAAATCTTAACGGGTCGTCAGAGTTTTCTGTTCCTCCACGCATTATGTACAAATTGCCGTCATATTCGATGCCGTTATCTTTTTGAGTGCAACCTGCAGGGAGCTTCATTGTCTGATTATTTACCAGTTTGCCTGTAAAATCTTTGTCTTGAGTTACATATTGGAAAAATTTCGATGTAATATCTTCGCCTTTAGCTTGTGGCTTTTCATTTTTGCTAAGGTTTAGACCAAGCTCTTGGAAGGCTTGTTTTGCCATATCTTGTTCTGTTTCATCAAGAATATTATCTTTGATGCTTTTTTGTGAATAGTCGTCAAAGATTTGTATAGCTCTCTTTCGGTATTCTGTATCCTTGGTTTTTATTGAAGATAAAAATTCATCTCTGCTAATACCATTGTTAGAAATATTATTATCGTAGCCCATCTCTCAACTTTTGCTCCATATATTACACTTCATATATTAATAAAGTTATGGCGTATCTTTAGATTTCAGAGGTTAATGTTTTTGTAACATGTGTTTACATATAGAGTCTGCTTTTAATATTCAAATCTGAGTTTCAGCGTAACCTGTCTATGTGCGTAAACCTCAATTTATTTGAACAGAATAGTTTGACGGTGAGGACTTGTTACAACAATATTAATTTGTAGATTTAAGTCAAACTGGAATTTCAACGTAACCTTACTACGTGCGTAAAAACATACTTTAATTGAACAGAATGGTTTGGTGGTGATATTTAGTTGTGTTAATTAAAACAAGGTATAATAAACCAAACCGGACACTAATCGTAACTTGCCTACGTGCATAAAACTTCACTTTATTTGAACAGAATGGTTTGGTGGTGATATCTTGTGATAACTGTATCAATGTGTTGCTTCAAATAAAACCTAATCCTATTTACCCCCACATAAAAAGGACAGGTGTAGTTGGTAGCACCTGTCTTTTAATTAACGGTTTGATAAATTCATTATAATATAGGGCTTGGAAAATAGGAGTTTTGTCCCATTCTCCAAAGTTTGTATGTATATTTTTGAGTGGTTTAAATGTATATTTTCGAGTCAAACTTTGTTTATTTACTAACGTCCGATATCAATAGCTTTTGTAGCCATTGATTTAGTAATATTAATTACGGCAAGGTTGGGTTCGTATGCTCTTTGAGCAAGAACAGCATCTGCCATATCTACCATAGCGTTTACATTAGAGGAACGGATATAACCGTTGGCATCAGCATCTGGGTGTCCCGGTCTGTATATTTTATCACCCATTGTAGGGTCTTCAACAACACCATTGAAAGCTACACCACCATGTGTATATGGTAGAGTACCGGTACCAAACACATCATTTTTCATTTGCCCTAATACTGCTCTGAATGAGTTTTCATCTGTAGCATTAAGTACAGGGATTTTTCTTACATAGTTTGGAGTATCAATATTGGCGATGTTTTTTGCGTGAATATCTAATCTTATACCATGACATTTTAGAGCGTTTGCTCCGATATCCATTGATTCCATTATACCCATTATGTGCCTACTTTCCTACATTAATAACTGTTTTCATTTGTGTAATTATATTTGACATACGTCTTGATGCCATTGAGTAAAGAAGTGCATTCTTTTGCATTTCTGTCAATTCGTTTGCCGGATTTATTTCTTCTTGTTCGTAATCTGGGAATACCGGACAAGGCCCCATTTTTTGAGCGAGTTTTGTTTCGAGTTCTCCACAACCCAGATATGAAGCAAAATCTAAGTGTTGTCTTACATAACCCGGAGTATCTACATTGGCAATATTTGCACCTAATGCTCTTTGTTGTTGGGCGATTAAGCCTAATGCCATTGAGGTTTTTCCGATACTGTCTAAATTTGCGTATGACATTTTTAGTTAAACTCCTATTCTCTTATGTTAATGCCTTTGTTATACATATCATCAGCTACTTTTAAAAGACGCATACTTGCAATCATTGATGCGTTTAGCCTTAGCATGTCATTTACTTCGGCATAGATATTAGTGTTAGAATTTTCTGAACAATTTTGCTTGAATCGTTCGTGATTTAGTACAAGTTTTGGTTGTCCTGATTCTGCAGTTGCAACCATTTTGTTGTTTACGCCTTGGTTAAGTTCTTCAGGTGCGTCAAAGGTTACAAGAGGAATAGTTGCAACTTTTTTGCCCTTTGAACCGGCTTCATCATAGCTAATTATGTCGCCGTTTGGTTTTATTTGGAACTTGTAGCAGTTTGGTGGAAATTTGATACCGTCACCTACAATCCAATCATCAAGAGTATATAGATAACCGTCTGCACCTCTTTTGAAAGAACCATCTCTTGTGTATTGGATTTCACCTTCAGGAGATGTTACAGGAATATATCCTTGTCCATCAATCGCTACATCATAAGGGTTATCGGTTACTCTTAGTGAACCTTGTTTGCAATCTGTTCTAACTGCACCTTCGATATAGCCGCATTCTTTTAACATTTGTTCAAAACGAACGCATTTATAACCTCTTGTGTTATAATTCGCCAAGTTGTTACCAACATATGCGAGTTTATCAAACTGATTAGTTGCGTTGTTTATACTTCTTCTTACTATTGCTTGTGCGTTAAACATAATTAACTATCTCCTTATGATGCAGAGCCTAATTGGCTTATTGCTTTTTGCATATTGGTATTGTTCATGATGAACATTTGTCTGTTTGCTTCAAAGTTGCGAACTGTCGGCATAACTGCCAAGAACTCGTTTTGAAGCGATACATTTGAATATTCGTTGTAACCTTGTTTTACATCAGGGTTTAGAACAGCCATTCCGTTAGAATCAACAACTCCAAGATTTGCTACTGCTTCTAGTTTACGAGTTTGTTTGTTAAAAATACTAACTGTACCTTTTCTGTTTATAACAACTTCTTTCAAATCCTCAGGTACTCTGTGTAATTTGATAGGAACACCACTGTCTGAAAGAACTTTGTTATCTTCAAGTGTAAGAAGATTTCCGTCTTTGTCTAATTTGAATCTTCCGTCACGAGTTAATTGAACGCCGTATGGAGTTTTTATTTGAAAATAACCTTTGTTTGCAAGAGCAATATCAAGTGGTTTTTCAGAAACCATAATACGGCCTACTTTTTCATCAACATTTTTAGAAATCCCGTTCACTCCAAGGTATTCAGCGAATGAAGATAAAACAGCTTCTTTCCTCTGGTAGCCGACTTTATCAAAGCCTGTAACATTTTCGTTTGTTATACCTAACAACTCGGTTGCAACATGCATTGCTCTGATAGAGGATCTTACCCCGAGTTCACAATACCTGACTCCACCGTTAATCTTCATGTACTACCTCTCAATTCATTAGTTAAACTATTTGTTTTATCGGTACATATTTGTCTTTAATTAGCGAATGTTAGTTAAAATCATCTATATGTACTACCCTGTATTTGTTTATAATAATTATTTTGTATAAGTCAAAATTTTATTTTGAAATAATTTTTCATACTTTAGTTGCAGAGAGAATTTTTCTCCTGCTTTAGTCTTATTGACGGGATTGTAGAATAAATGCTAAGATGAACTTATGGCAAACGAACTTGAAAAACTGGCTGGTCAATATTACGATTCAGGAAATTGGTTTGAAGCAGAAAAATTCTATATGAGAATTTTGGCATCAGATAATCAAAACACTGTTGCTATGTTCAGACTTGCGTATATTAATGTCGGAAAACTGGATTACGGTATGGCAGAAATGCTTCTTGATGCAGCCTTGAAGGTTAAACCTGAACTTGAAACCATAAAACTTTTGGCTTATGTAAAAGAAAAACTATTCAAGTTATACGATGCAATTATTATGTATGAAAAGGTACTTGAACTTGAACCGTCAGAAGAATTATACGAAATTGTCGGAAACTTGTATATCTCGTTAGAGCTATATGATAATGCCATAAATATAACAAAAGATTATGTCGAAAAATATCATACAATATTTGCGTACAGAAGATTGTTCCTGTTGTATCTGAACCTTTATAAAAAAGATGAGCTTGCAGAATTAAGCAAAGAAATAAAAGAAAATTTCCCGAATAAGGGCTTGATGTTTAATCTTGTCGGTATGTACAAAGAATTTATTGAAAAAGATTATTCCGAGGCTCAAGCTCTTTATGAAAAAGCTGTAAAAATGGGTGTTTCGACAGCTACATTTGATTTGGCACAATGCCTAAAAAAAACAGGCAGATACGATGAAGCCGAAAAATATTGCAAAAAGATTTTGAACACATATCCGAACAAGAATGATGTATTGAACCTATTGAAGGAGATTGCGTTCTTACAAAGAAAAACTCGAAAAGGGTATAAATTCTATCTTGAGCGCACTTTGAACAAAGAACTCCAAACTTTAAAGAATAAATGGAACGGTAAAGAATTTAAGAATAAAACCTTGCTTGTTGTTTCTGATATCAGAGGTGGGGAATTTATAATAAATCTAAGATATCTGTCTGAGCTTCAAGGAAAGTTTGAAAAAGTTGTTTTTGCCTGCAATTCAGAAATAAAACCATTGATACATTTCAACGGTATTAGAGTTGTAGATAGTAATGATGTGTTCAAAACAGAATATGATTATTATGTTTTGTTATCTGAATTACCTTATTATTTAAACAAATCATATGAAAATATTTTACCTGTCAAACCATATATCAGCACAGAAAAAATCGAATTGAATGATGATAATTATAAAGTAGGTTTGTTGTGGAAGCCATCGGGTGATAGCTTCAAGGTGACACATCAAGAGGCTGTAGATATACCAAAATATATGTCAGGGTTGTTTGATATAGAAGGTGTTTCTTATTATTCCTTCCAACAGAATGATATATTTAATACGATTTTACAGTTCCCTCAAATAAAA
>USCK01000098.1 GCA_900553205.1 uncultured bacterium
TAATATACAAGGAATTTATCATGTCGTTAAATCTGTACACCCCAATAAAAATTGTTTATAAAAGCCCAAAAGAATTTGAAAAATTAGTGGGTTCAAAAGGTATGAAAGAAGTAGGAACTTTTCCTCATTATAGTTTTTGTAACAGAGTTACTTCATCAACTCCGATGTATTCTCAGTATGCAAATACATGTTCAATTCTAGATATCAACGATACAATGGTACATCTAGCTCCAGAACAGAGAACTCATAATTTATTAGAAAAAATTGCTGATTTGATAAAAAAAGAAAAAGATGAAAAGGGTGTTGCAAATGCATTTATTATTGGAGGCAAAGTAAACGATAATAAAAGTTTTGGATTGTTTTGTGAAATAGGTAATGTACTAGAAAAAGAAGGTGCAGATTTTTCGATGTTGTGTGGAAAAAATGATACTCCAAAAGGAGCTTTAGATTCTTTATGCAAAAATGGGGATACTTTTGTTTTTACACAAGAATATAATCCAGAGTTGGAAACTCTTGTAAAAAACGAAAAGAATCCAACTTCTGAAATTTTACAATCTATTTTTGAAAAATTCTATAATATAATGGAATTTTCGCCCAATCATATTATTGAAAAATAACTATAATACATCAACAACTTCTATTGGACAAGTATTGGTAAGTTCTTCATGAGCAACAACTGTTATGTTGTTTAAAAACTCAGAGAAAATAGAGAATGTCATGTGCCTAATCTCCATAGGAACAATTAACAATATGTCCTCAATCTCGTTTGCTTTAGCAATTTTTTGAAGTTTCTTTGCCAATTTCCCTGCCTTTTTGCCGTCAACCTTGATAACTGTTTCATCTTCTGATTCTGTTAATTTGAACATTGTATCAAGAGTATCAGCACTAAATTCTATAGCTTTAACAACATCACCTCTTGAAGCGATTTCTTTTGATATAGATTTAGCCAAAGATAATCTGATTTTGTCCAGCAAACCGTCTTTTGATGGTTCGTCTGAAAAATCATTAATCTTTTCAAAGATATAATCAATATCCTTGATAGAAATTCTTTCTCTGATTAAGTTAATAATAATGTATTTTAATTCAGAAAGCGTAATGAAATCAGGAATAATATTGTTTACAACAAACGAATTTCTCTTTTCGACAAGTGTGATATATTTGTTGATATCGCTATAATCCAAAATTTCTGCGACATATTTTATTCCTACAAATTCAATAGCTCTTGTAATATATTCAATCGGTGCCAAACCTTCTGACCAAAAGTCTTTACATTCTTCATTCGGAATCCACCATATATCTTTTTGAGTAATAATATCTTTTGATACGATTGTGCCTTTAGGTTTTTTTTCAAGGTGCAAATCCTCTTTGAAGAAGGCTTTGTGTTCAGGTATTGCTATTGTTTGATATACATTCAAAGAATGAACATTGATAGCAAATTCATAAGGCTCAAGTGTATCATCATCTTGAAATACCATTTTTGGAAGAACATATCCTAGTTCATCTGTTAATTTTTGACGAAGTTTTACTGTTTCTGATAATAAATCATCTTCGGAATCAGGACTCACGATATCAATAAGTTCTTCGCTTAAATTAACTGTGAATTTTTCTTCTCCAATTCTTGAATACATTACCCCTGGAGATAATTCTCTTGTTAAATCCTGTTTTAGCTGTTCAAGTTTTTCTATTGCGTCAGACATTTGACTGTTCAAAGTCTCTCTTGCAGAAAGTTCTTCTCTTTCAAGATTAGTTTTTATCTGAGCAATTTTTTGTTTTTGTTCTCTGATTTTTGTAGTTATTTCTTTACAAGTTTCATAAGGTGTTGAAGAAGATGCAAGCATTTTCTCCATTTGAGATTTGAAATTATTTACTCTAACAATTTTATCAAATGGTTCAGCCTCATCAGTTTGTTCTTTTTCTCGCATAAAGATACAATTATATTGATAATCGTCTTCTTCGCCTTCGACTTCGTGCATTGTGTATAAATCCCAGCCTTCTTCTGACATTTCATTCAGCAAATCTTCTAACATTTGTTTGTCGTCTGTAGGTACGGATTTAATAACATATTCCATTTTTCTGTTAAACATTTTAGTCGTTCCTTATTTTTCTTGTAATTAATTCTCTTAAATAATTTCAAAAGCTGTATAGCAGTATTCTTTAATCTCTTCTAATTTGTTCAAATCGTTAGCATAGAGTGTAAATAATGCTTCTTCGGTATTTACCTGTTCCCCTGTTTTTTTGTTCAAGAAAATACCGACACTTTTGTCGATGTGTTCAGTCATTCTATCTCTTGAGGCTCCGAGCAAACGTCCTGCATAGGCAATTTTGTAGGCATCTATATGATTAACCATGCCGGAAGATTTTGCAGTACATTTAATTTTGTGCATAGGGAGTTCAAACTTGTCATAAGATTCTATTACCTTTACATTACCTTTTTGAATCCTTATAAACTCTCTGAATTTTTCAAGAGCCAAGCCTGAATTTACCAGATATTTCAAGTATTCAACTGCTTTTTCTTTTGAATCATATCGTTTGAGCTGTAATAGTGTAACTGAGCCAATTTCGTATATTATTTCAGCTAAATCGCTGTTTTGAATTTTGCCTTTCAAAAACTCAATAGCTTCTATAACCTCAATAGAATTCCCTATAGCTCGTCCGATGGGTTCATCCATAGAAGAAATAATTGTTGTGATTGTCTTACCAAATGCTTTACCTGTATTTATAATCAAGTCAGATAATCTATTGGCTTTGTCAATAGTTTTTATAGCCGTTCCTGAACCGTATTTTATATCTATGATGATATTATTTGAACCTGTTGCAACTTTTTTAGCTACAACTGAAGATGCTATTAAAGGCATTGAGGCATTTGTGCAGGTTGCATATCTAAGAGTCTGTAATATCTTATTCGCAGGTGCAACATTTTGAATTTGGGTAGATATCGCAACTTTAGAATTCCTAAGTTGATTTACCATATCAGGGATTGCAAGTCCTGTATTAAACCCCGGAATTGATTCAAGTTTATCTATTGTACCACCGGAATTTCCTAAACCTCGTCCTAGTAATTTGATAGAAGGAATCCCTGCGGCAACCAAAATTGGAATTAGTGCAATAGTTGCCTTATCCCCGACTCCACCTGTTGAGTGGATATCAACAACGTTATCTGCCATCTCTTCAAGGTTTACAATCTCGCCTGATTGAATTAGAGAATCTGTCAAATAAATAGTTTCTTTATCGCTCAGTCCTTGAAAATATACAGCCATTAACCAAGCGCTGATTTGATAATCAGGAGCATGATTATTAACGAGTGAATCAATAATATAATTTATTTCTTCACTCGTATGTTCTAACCCTTGTTGCTTCTTTTCAATTAAGTCAATTAATCTCAAATTATTTGCCACCTTTTAGTTTGTCAATAACAAGATTTGTAACATCCATGCCACCTACAAAGACAGCTCTGTCACTGATAACGGCAGTTAATTTGTGTTCTACCATAATACTTTTTGTAGCTTCTTTGATTTTATTATAGATTTCATCTTCGCTTTTAACTTTTTGTTTCAAGAATGCTGATTCTTTAGCTTTAAAATCGTTAGCAACTTTGTCTTGGAAATTTTTCTTTTGAACAGGAGTATCAATAGCTTTGTATTCTTTTTCTTTGTCAACCAAATATTGTTGTAGTTCAAGAGCTTTTGCATCAATAGCTTTCATTGCATCTCTTGCAAATGGAGTTGACTCGACAACTCTTTGGTAATCAATGTAACCAATACCTTCTGCAGAAGCAATATTACCTGCAAATAACAATACTGCTAAAGTCATTACTGCTAATTTCAATTTTTTCATCATATTTCTCCTTATGAATTAATACATCAAGTCACCAACACCAAATGTAAAGTATCCGCCTTTTGAACCGTATTGACCAGGATTTGTGATAGGAATACCATAGTCAACCGATAATGGACCAACACCAGGTATATATAATTTTAAACCAACACCGGCAGTGATAGCCTGCATAGGTCTGTCATACAAGGTATCTGTAATATATGGTCTAAAGATTTTACCTGCATCAACAAAGAAGGTTAAACGCAAGTTCTTGAAGAAGTTTGCTTTTAATCTATCCAAGAACAATACAGGAGTTGCAAGTTCTACAGAACCCATAACAAAGGCATCACCTGTACCTACCCCGTTAACCTTGTAACCTCTTATTGTATAAGGACCACCAAGTCTGTATGCCATAACTTCCGGCATGTCATCACCATGGATTTTACCACCGGCTCTAGCTGTAAATGATAAAGATGAGAACTTCGCTATAGGTATGAATCGTTTTACCATACCTGCTAACTTTCCGTTAGTTTTGTTAAACCCGTCTAAGCAGAAAGACTCATCATATCTTGCCGTAGCCAATACACCGTTTCTAGGGTTAAGAGCAGAATCTCTTGTATCGTAAACTACCCCTGGACTGATATTAAAGAATAAACCACCCTCTAACTGTCTTGCACGTTGAGCAATATCAAGTCCTTTAACTGCATACATATCAGAAATTGTGTTTCTGTCACCTTCCATAACATTGACTTTTTCAAGCCCGAAAGATAATGTAGATGACAAATGCTCGTTAGATTTAATTTTGTGACCGATAGTAGCTTCAATACCAAATCTTTCTTCAACAGCAAGTGGAACTTGATAACTACCTAAACTTCTATAAAATAATTTGCTCATAAAAGAATTATCAGCGTTTAAGAAGTATGGTTCAAAGAAACTTAATTCACCTTGCAAGTTCATGTGGTCTTTGATAGTTGAGTCGCTCATAATGATACCTGAACCAACCAAGCCGTTGATAGCCAATCTTTGGTTTACGCCTCGGAAGTTGTTATCACTGACACCAACAGAACCAAAAGCACCTGTGTGAGAATCAAGACCACCACCAAGTGATATTGTTGCAGTTCTTTGTTCTTCTACATTGATAGTTACATTGAATTTGTTAGGGTCATCTTCGCATGGCTCAATGCTTCTATCTACATTTTTGAAGGCTTGAGTCGAATATAATCTTACCAAATCCTTTTTGATAATGTTGTCATTATAAACCGTTCCCGGTTCTGTCATAATGTTTCTGGCAATAACATACTCTTTTGTTTTCTTGTTTCCGGCAATCATAATCTTGTTAATTTCGCCTTCTACGATATTCACATTAATAGTCCCATCGGGGTCATCGGAAATTGCGCTTACACGAGCCAATATATAGCCTTTGGAGTTGTAGCAGTCGTTGATACCTTCAATAGCTTCGTTAATTTTTCCGATGTTTTGTGGTTGACCGATTAACGGAATCATATATTGCATAAGTTCTTCGGTTGAAACTGCTGAATTGCCTTCTATTGTTACATTTGTAACCGGAAGATTCTCTTCTACGATAATTTTTATTGTAATAGAGCCGTCTTTGTTTTCCACAGGTATAGCCTTCATTCTGTCAGTAAAGAAGCCCAGTTGATAAAGGTTTTTTAACCCTGCTTGTACGCTTTCCGGTTTGTAAACATCTCCGGCATGCAGATTAAATTTAGATATGATAAATTCGGGAGAAACAGCGTTTGCCCCTACTACTTGAACATTACTAACATATTGAATAGGGGTAAAAGAATCTTCGTCGTATTCGTAATTATCTTCAGCCAAGGCAACCGAAAAAGAGGCGCAAAACTGCACTATTACAAAAAGGAAGATTATTAAAATATTTCTTTTTATACTTCTTGAGTTCAATAACTCCAACCCCATTCTATATACTATACAAATATATCATAAACATTTATTAAAAACTAATCTTTTATTAATTATTAAGCGAAAATTTACTTAAATTAGGCGAAATATTCAAAATCTTTAAAATTTCTACAAATTCTAACTGATATTTCCGTCTTTGATATTATAAATTTTTACATTATTCAAGAAGGTATCATCAAACAATAATGTATCTACAGAGGTAATAATTGTTTGAGTTTCTTCTTCTATTGTTTTTAATAAATAATTCTGTCTTATATCGTCAAGCTCTGCAAGTACATCATCAAGTAGCAAAATAGGTGATTCTCCGAGCTTTTCTTTTATAAGATTAATTTCTGCAAGTTTTAGAGCCAGAACAACAGTTCGTTGTTGACCTTGTGATGCAAATTTTGTGGCATCTCTATTATTGATATAAAAAAGCACATCATCTCTATGAGGTCCGACACATGCCTGTTTTCTTGCAATTTCTTCTGCTCTGCGTTCTTGCAGTTCTTCTTCTAAATATTGAGCGATATCTTCAATTTTATTTTCTTTTACGGAATATTCAATATCAAAGTTTTCGAATTCGGCAATATTATTGTGCTTAATTATGGCATGTGATTTAAGTTCTTGAATAAATTTTTGTCTTAATAATATAATATTTGAACCTGTAATTACTAATTGATAATTATATACATCTAAAAGTTCATTATTTATTTCAGGAAGTTTTAAGAGATTACTTTTTTGAATCCGAATTTTTTCATATTTATTTAGTCTTTCATCATAAGCTGGATAAATTTGAGATATAGCTCTATCCAGCCAATTTCGTCTATCTTGTGGGCAACCTCTTAGTAGCATCAAATCTTCTGTTGAGAATAAAACTGTTTTTAAAACTGATTTAAAATTTTTAGGTGTAGTTTTAAGTCCATTAAGTTTTAATGTTCTTTTAGAGTTTTCATAAATTATAGCCATATCAATATCTGTATCAGATTTGTTAATTTGGGCTTCTATTGCAAATCCTTCACTGTCAAAATTGATTAGTTCTTTTACATTTGATGTTCTTGGTGATTTTAATTGAGATAAATAATATACACTTTCAAGAATATTAGTTTTACCTTGCGCATTTTTTCCGATAATCAAAATCTTATCGGAAGAAAAATCAAGGTTAATATTTTTGCAATTTCTGTAATTTTTAAGTGAAATATTATTAATTCTCATGTGAATAATTATACTTCAAAAGGAGATTGATAAAAAATATCTTGATTTTGTATTATTTAGATGTTAAACTAAAACAGTCGTACAGGACGACAGTTCTATAGGTTTTAAACTCTTTAGGGCTTATAGGAAACCGGTCACAATGGCTGTGGCACTCT
>USCK01000099.1 GCA_900553205.1 uncultured bacterium
TGTTTGAGCAGTATCTTGTTGTGCAGCTGCCTCTATTGCTGCTTTTTGTTCAGCTTCTGCTTGAGCAGCTTGTGCTGCCATATCATCAATATTTGACTGGTTCATCGCCTTCTGAGATATTTCAGCAGATATAACCCCTCTTTTTTCCAAGTTGTCTATCGCATCTTTATAAGACTTGTTTACATGGTGTTCTATTAACTGTAAAATTTGGTCTTGAGGAACATTTTTTTTGATAGCCTGTTTAGCAACTTCAAATATCGTGAAGGCTATTTTTTGCATAATGCCGTCCCAATGTTCTGGCAAAATTCCCGAATGAACAAGGTCTATAGATTTGTGGAATGCCCATTCGGCAATAATTTGAGTTACAAATATCGCTTGGTCAGCATTGAACCCTAATGCCTCATCATTAGCAATAGCTTCACCAGCTAAAAGCGTGAAATTAGAAAGAGTTTTAACAACATAGTTTTTTTGCATGTCGTTAAATTCTTTTGGAATCAATTCCCCTGCTTGAGAGGACATCATCTCTGCGAACTCTTTATAATCAAACCCTTCTATTGGCATTTATACATTTCCCTTTTCTAACTTATATTGTCCTCTTTGGAACAGGCTAAATTATACTTAGCCTTGTTCTATCCAACTTTTAATCTTTTCACCTGCAAAATCTTCATCAGCCATATCAAATTCTGATTTGATTTCTGCAAGAGCGTTTTTAAGAGGTGTGTAATCAACAGGCATTCTTGATTGTTGAATTTGTAGTTGTGTTTGTTCTTGTTGTTCAATCATACTACGTTGCAACTGTTGTTGTTGTTGAACAAGTGCATCTGCTTTTTGTCCAACATCTCTTAATTGTTGTTCTTGTTCTACTGTTTTACCTCTTAGAGCTTCCATTTCAACTTCTTGTTTTTCTCTCATTTTCTTTAATCTTTGAGTTACTGCTCTGTGACCCAAGAATAAACTTGCAGCAACCATTGCTATTGCTAACCACCATGGGTTGCCTGTTTCATCAGGTTTTGGAAGTTTTTCCGGATTATCTGATGCAAGATAAGGATCGTTTGAATCATTAAATACAATAGAAACATTTTCAGGTCTTGCTTTTGGACTTGCTGAATGAGCAACAAGCTCTTTCAAATCATCTATTGTCAAATCAGGTGGTAATGCAGCCTTATCCATAGTTACTGCAATAGAAATATCTTCTATAACTCCAGGGTTCATATATTCGTTTGTTTGAATTTTAGAAACACCGTATTGAGTTTCTTTTGCAGTTCTTGAATAATTTCTGTTTTGGTTAGAGTTTGCACCACCACCAGGCAAACCGTTTGGAAGATATACACTAACTGCGTTAGTATTTTTACTGCTATCGTTTGTTTGGTCACCCAAACCTTCTGAGAAGGTTTGTTCTGATATTGATGCTTTTTGGTTTGGATCATACCAAGTTGTGAATTTTTCTGTAGGTGATTGTTTCAAGAATGTACTAACAGTTGCTGTATAGTTACCTTTACCAACCAATCTATCCAACTGAGTATTAACCTTTTGCAACATATATTTATCTTTTTCATGAAGTTTTTCTTCATCTTGAGAAGTTGCATCAAGAATATTGTTATAAACATTACCGTTCGTATCGGTAATAGATAAGTTTTCCGGAGTCAAACCTGATACTGAACCGATAAGTAAGTTTGTAATCGCTTTCACCTTGAAATTATCAAGTTTTTCACCTGATGGCATATCAAGTTGAACTGTTGCAGTAACAGGTTTTTGTGTTGATGAGAACATTGTTTGTTCAGGAATAGAAACGAAAACTGACGCATTTTGAATTGGTGGAATTTTACGGATTAATCTTGCCAACTCACCGTCAATCGCTCTAACTAAACGAATTCTTTTGTCCTCTTTGGTTGATGTAAAATCACCTTTGTCAAACATTTCAAGTCCGACATTTTGATCCATCAAACCACTTTTTACAATAGCTAAAAGGGCTCTATCTCTTTGAGTTTGTGTGTAATCTTTTAAGAATATTGTTGATTTTGTACCATCAAGTTTTCTGTTGGCAGTGATACCTTCTCGAGCTAGTAGGGCTTGGATTTCTATAGCTTTACCAAGATTATCAGTTGTCAACAAGTCTAGAGGGTCTTTAATAACCTTTTCTTGAACAACTTTGCCACCAGCACTTTTGTTTGAGGTAGAAACAATAGCTACGGTAACCAATAAGGACTACAGCTGCAACTGCAATTCCGATTAAAACTTTTTTATCTTGTAATAACTGCTTAAAATCCATATTGATAACACCCTAACGCTATTATTTAGTTTGGTACACACTACTCTGTTACTATACTATACTATACTTGAAGTTGCATAATTTTATCATATGTTTGTATGATTTTACCTGTAAATTGTGTTGCAACATTCACATTTATTTCAGCTTTTGCCATTGCAGTCATAACATCATGGATATCAACATCGTCATTTCCTGCCATAACATCTTTTAACATACCGTCCGGAGCATTCAAATCTGAGTTGAATTTTTCGACTAAACCTGACATTACTGATTTGAAATCTGTTGTTTCAGGAGTTTCTACTCTGCCGATTCTTGCACTTGGCATATTGCCAAACCCCGGATCCATTTTGGTATGCTGAATTCGCCCTTGCAAATCATACCTTGGATAAAATCCTGTTCCATTTGATAACATATTTTACCTCACTCATTTAGTTAAACTCGTTTACACTTTTTATAGTAATCGGATAAAATTCTAATAAAATTAATGATATACATAACAAATCCTTCATTTGTGTTAGTTACTCATTATTTTTTTAAGGATTTGTTTTAAAAAGTCAACGAAAAACTCAAGCCATGACATGATTTGAGCCTATTTTGCAATATTTCTTAATAATCTTAATCCGATTTAATTTTACTATTCATAATTGATTAACATTGTTATATAATTACTTCTATGAAAAAGATAGTATTTGCAACAGGAAATCCTCATAAACTTGAAGAAGTTAATGATATAGCTAAAGATTCGGGTATAGAATTTGTTTTGCCGGCAGAAGGGTTTAATCCGATTGAGGACGGCTCTACATTTGAAGAAAATTCATACAAAAAAGCTATTGAAGCTTATAGAGTTTCTCATACGATATCGCTTGCTGATGATTCAGGTCTATGTATAGATGCTCTTAATGGTGCTCCAGGGTTATACTCTGCTCGTTATGCAGGAACTCAAGCTGCTAAAATCGAGAGAGTTTTGCGAGAGCTTGAAGGAAAAGAAAACCGAAAAGCTAAGTTTGTTTGTTGTATGACGCTTATAAACGAGAAGGGTGAACAAATTTATCAAACAACAGGTGAATGTAAAGGACAAATCATCAAAGAAGCCAAAGGTGTGAATGGGTTTGGCTATGACCCTATATTCCAACCTGACGGATACGATTGCACAATCGCAGAAATGAGTGAAGAAAAGAAGAACACAATCTCTCATAGAGCAAATGCTATGAACAATGTAATAAATTTTCTTAAATCTCTTTAGGCTTTTGATTTTCTAACATTTTGCTTGTCTTGAGCAAATAAATTAGTGGTATAACCATAAACGATAAAAATGCTAAAAGCAAAAACACATCATAGAACGCACATAATTTGCATTGATGTAGCATTTCACGATATAAAGCACCGTTTGCCTTTTTCGCAGCATAAACAGGGGCATAGTATTTAACAAATTTATGTTGTAAATTTGCTAAATGTATTCTAAACATGGGATTGTGCCAACTCAAGTGTTCAACCAAATAGTTTTGGTAAACTTGTGAAACTCTGGTAACAAATGTTGATGACATAGGAGTTGACATTGCTGTAACAACATTTTTAAAGAATGCGTGTAGAGATGCAGCATCAACACTTTTTGATGAAGGTAAGGTTAAAAAAGCCAATGCAGTAATAGGAACAAATGCCGCAGCGACACCGATACAAAGAATTATATTAGGAATAACTATAGCTCTTAATGATGCAGTTGTACTTAATTGGCTCATCCAAAAAACAGAACCACCCATAATAATAAATCCTATAGTGGTTAAAATTCTTGGTTCTATGTATCTTGATAATTCTCCAAATACAATTAAACCTATCAAACAAACAACTGCTCGTGGAAACATTGAAAAACCGGCCATTGAAGGGCTGTATCCTAAAAGAGCTTGAACAAACATCGGAACTAATAATAATGTTGCATACAACATTATGTTAATAACAGAACTTATTGCCGTTCCGTATAGAAAATTCCTATCTTTAAATACTCTTATATCAATAATTGGTGAATCGCATTCCAATTCCCACACATAGAAAAAAACAAAACTAAATACACTAATTCCGGCAAGCCAACATATCCAAGTTGTATCAAACCAGTTAAACTGTTCACCTTTATCTAGAACTATTTGTAAACAACCCATTGCCATTGCAATAGAAATAAATCCAAGCATATCAAAAGGTTTGCGTTGTTCTTTTGGTATAGGTTTGTTGTCAGGTAAAATAAATTTGATTAATATTACTGAAATTATACATAGGGGAATATTTATAATAAATACCCATTGCCAAGACCAATTATCAGTAAGATATCCTCCAAAATAAGGACCAGCAAGAGGTGAAAACATTGCAGCGACACCAAACAAGCCCATTGCAACACCTCGTTTTTCAGGAGGGAAAGTATCAAGCAAAACGGCTTGACATATCGGTAAAATACTTCCACTACCAGCCCCTTGAATAAGCCTTGCAATAATCAAAAGGTGTAAATCCGTTGCCATTATGCAGAAAAGACAACCTAATGTAAAAACGATAATACAGTATATCAAGTATTTTTTTTGTCCAAACAAATTACTCAAATATGTTGTAATTGGTAACATAATCCCTGCCGCAATAATATATCCTGTAACAACAGAGTTTGCTTCATATTGAGTTGCGCCAAAATATCCGGCAATATTAGGCTGGCAAACATTTGTTGCAGAACTAGCTGCAAGAGATAAAAACCCAGGTAATAAAACAACAAGTGCAATAATATAAGGGTTAAATTTTTTTGCTTGAACGGTTTCTGACATTACTTGTTAGCCCCGTTTTTAAATCCTTTAACTTGAACCTTCGGAACAACAGACATGCCGGGAACTATATTGTAGTTTGTAATATCCTCATCAAAAACTATTTTGACAGGAACACGTTGAACAATTTTTACATAACTACCTACGGCATTTTCAGGTGGGAATAAGCTAGATTTAGCACCTGTTGCTCGTTGGATACTTTCTATGTGTCCTTTAAATTTTTTACCAGGATAGGTATCAATTTTTATTTTTACCGGTTGACCAGCTTTCATATTAGTTAATTGTATTTCTTTAAAATTAGCGACTACCCAAACTTTTTCAGGAACAATTTGCATTAGAGGTTGTCCGACTTGAACATAGTTACCTTTTTCTACACTTCTTGCAGAAACTCTACCTGATTGTGGTGCATATATTTTTGTATAAGACAGGTCAAGTTTTGCTTGTTCTACTTCTGCTTCCAGTCTTTGAATCTCTGCAGATACAGCTTCGGTTTTAGCTTGATGAGATTCAAGTGCAGATTTTAAAGCTTTTGATTTGTCGTTTGCGCCTTTATAGTTTGCTTTTGCAACTGTTAAATGTGTTTTACTGTTATCATATTCTTGTTTTGATGCAATTCCGGCTCTGTGCATATCAGAATATCTTTTATAATCCTTTTGAGCAAAATCAAGTTTTGATTTGGTTGAAGTTATATCTTCATAAGATTGGCTTAAATCAGAACTTCCTACTTCAACTTCTTTTTGAGAAACCTTTAATTGAGCCTTCGCTTCAGCAAGTTTTGCTTCTGTTGAATGGAGTTTTGTTTCATAATCGTTAGGATCAATTTCTAATAAAAGTTGACCTTGTTTTACATCATAATTATCATCTACCAAAAGATTAACAACAGGTCCTGCAACACGAGGTGCTACAGATATCAATCTACCTTCTACAAATGCGTCATCAGTTGACTGGAAGAAGGTTGAATGAATAGCTACAACAATACCTGTAATTATCATACAAATTGCGAGTATTGTCGGTACAAAAACTCTTTTTTTAGAAAGTTCAGGTCTATCTTCTGATGTATTGGTTTCTTCTTGTTTTTTATTTTGTTCTTTTTCTTTATCTTTATCAATATCTTTTTTGTCTGTCATACTTCTACCTCTAAATTTGAATATTTACAAGTTCTTCAAGGTTTGATTTGATTTTATGAAGAGTTTGAAGGCAGGCATTAACTTCTTCTGCGGGAATTCCGTCAATACTTGCACCCCAAAGGTCAATTACTGTAGGTAAAACTTTTTCATACATTTGACGACCTTTTTCAGTAATGAAAATTTTATAAACTTTTCTCTTGTTAGAATCTTGTTGTTTTGTGATTAATCCCATACCTTCAAGGATTCTTGTTAATCTTGTTATATTGGGTCTGTCTTTAAGTGTTATTGCACCAATTTGTCGTTGATACAAACCATCATGTTCTATAAGTGTTGCAAGAATAGTAAATTGTTCAGGAGTAATCTCGTATTTTTCAGCATAAAACTTTTGGATTGCATAAGTTCTTGTTAGCTTTGCTGCAATAACAAGTCTTAAGCCGATTTTACCATTTAGTACTTCTTCACGTTCCATAATTAATCCCTTGTGTTATCATCATAACACAAAAAAATTTTATTGTTCAAGAGTAGTTAATAAGTTAATAGGTTAATAAGTAACTAAGTTATTAAGAACTCAACATTGACAGATTCCGTATCAAGTACGGAATGACTAAAATAAAAATCGACATTCAGAGTGCGAAGCAACTACGGCTTGCAAGAGATTTTTCGCTTACGCTCAAGATGACGCAAAGTAATATTTTCTTATTTACTTAATAACTTAGTAATCGTAGGTCAGGCTGTGCCTGACAAATTGACTTACACATTTTTCTTCACTCCCCCTACCCCTCTAATCAATAGAGGGGCTAAAAAATAGATTACAGTCACTTAATGAAACAGTGCTAAAACTCGTGCTGTTTGAGCGTAGCGAGTT
>USCK01000100.1 GCA_900553205.1 uncultured bacterium
CATCTCTCTCTTTGTTCGTGCCTCTGCTCGGCTTGCTGAAGAATCTCATGCAAGGCTTGTCAGAGATATTTCTCTACGCTCAAGATGACATAAAATTTTCTTAATCACTTAGTCACTTAATAACTTAGTCACTTTAAAAATCTAGCTAAACAATTTGAAGGTTAAGTCAACATTGTCTTTGATAACAGATTTCAGTGAATCTTGTTCAGTTTTTATAGAGCTTCTTTCTGCTTCGCATTGTTGAAGTTCAGTATCAATTTTTGTTTCTTTTTTGTTGATTTTCTTCATGTCTTTTTCATAAGTTGCTTCTGCTTTTTTAACATTTTCTGTATTAGCAACTTCTTGAAGAGAGGTCTCGTCAGCTACTGAGACTTCTCTTTGTGTAGCTTCTTTAGTAACGGCATTGTATTCCATTGTCACAAGTGTTGCTCTGGCGTTATTAATCATATTGGTCAACCACTCGGTACTATCACAAAGCGCTGCTTCATCAGGAGTATCTCCGATAATGATGTATCCACCTAATTGTGCATAATAATCTTTGATAAGTTGTTGTGTCGTAGAATTATCATAATCAATGACATTACGAGTGCCATGTATTGGGTTTTGTTTCTCTGCATATGTAACTTTTACATCTTTTGAGCGGTCTTGGCTATCGTAGTTGACATTGTAGTTGTCTAAATTATCGATTTCAGGATTAATTTCAGTAGATTTAGTTTTAGTTTTAATGTTATTGAATAAATTTTGTAAATTTGTATTTGTTTTCTTTGTTTTAGAATATTCTACTAAAATATCATTAACTCTACCTAAAGCTGCAAGGTCTTGTTTATTGTCTGTTTTATATAATTTTAAGAAAGCTTCAATATCAGCATCTGTAATGCTTGAACCTGCCATTTTTGCAGCTGCTTTCAAGTTCGCTTCTATTGTTTTTTTATTCGCTACAGTCAGATTACCGTTACTGCCGTTAAAAGTTGCATCCCAACTTTGGTCTTCGGTTTGTCGTTTTATTTTACCTGATGACATTGTTCCGTCAGTTTGATAAGCTCCTGTGTTACTTGTTGTTCCATCTTGAATATCTTTAACCAATAATCTTGCGAAAATATCATCATTATTACCTTTCAAGTATGATACCAATTTGTTATTCAAGTAGAATAATTTTTTATTATCAGTATCAGAGTCTTGGAATTGGTTTAAGAAATTTGCAACGTTTTGTTCTATTTCAGCCTTTTGGCTGCCATCTGTATCCGTATATGGGTCGTATTCTCCGGCTTTTATCATTGCTGCAACCAAGTTTGAAGTCAAACCTGAATTTGAAGGAGTTTTACCTGCAACAAGGAAGGATTCAACCCCTCCTCCGGTTTCGGGAATAGTTGCGTTTCCGGTTTTAGTTTGTCCAACCATATTCATTCCGGGGTTAATACCTGCACCATAGCCACTATCTATAAATTTTGCATCTGTTGTATCTGTTACGGCATCATTTGTACCAATAAATACACCTGCAGAGCCTGAAGAAGAATTTATCTTGGCTGTAGTATTAATATTGGTAAATGTGAAAGTATCTTCATAATCATCATAACATTGTAAAGTCCCAACAAAGCCTCCAACACTGCTATTGCCAGAAATAGTACCACCTGTGTAAACTTTGTTTACATCGGTAACATAGCTATTTGAACCTTCTTTGTAATTGCCTTTATCAGGATCACTATACCAATACCCTGCAATACCCCCAACATTAGAAGTTCCGGTTACATTTCCAACACTATAAACATTGTTGAAAGTTGGATTAGAATGTGGGGCTGAACTGCTACGATCACTATTAAAGCGAACTTCATAGTGCCCCATTATTCCACCGGTATTTTCTGTTCCTATCACATTAACAGAAGATGCGATATTAGAAACTATAGTTGCAGCACCACCTTGGTTCTTAAAATGCCCTGCAACAGCTCCTGTGTAGTTACCGTTACTCTTTACAGTACCACCTGTCAGTTTTATATTAGTAAGGTTTGAATCAAAAGCTTCTCCAACTAACCCACCAATATTTTTTTGATTAGCAGTGTTGTTGATATTCAAGTTCTCTAATTCAAGATTTTTAATATTAGCACCGGTTGCAGTATCAAATAAACCTTGAGAACCTGTCAGGTTTGATATCTTGTAACCGTTACCGTCAAAAGTACCTTTAAAATTCTTGATACCACTCCAGTTTGTAACGTTTTTCATATTGACATCGCCGGTCATTACAAAGTTTACTCCTGCAGTTGACTGAGTTGCTGATAGCTCTAACAATTTGTTTAAGTCATTTGCATTTGAAATTGTATAAGTTTGACCTGCAGTGAAGGAGCTAACTGTAGAAACATCAATTCCACTAACAGTTTTATGAGTGTTATTAAATTCAGCATAAGGAGCTAATTCTTCTTCATCAAATGTAGGGTCTGTAGAGTTCTCTACAGGACTGTATGTATAATTGTAGCTGAATTTTGAAAATGAAGAGTTTCCAACAGCAGTGAACGCAGTTACTGTATCGAGGTCACGAACTGTCTCATAGCCTTTTATATAATCTTCCGGTTTAGTTGGTGCATTTTTTTGTATTAACCAATCTTCTAAAGAACCTGTAAAATTGTCATTTTCTTTAATACCGTTAGCATCTGCATAAGCTTTTGTAACAATAAGTTTGCCTGTAGCAGTGTCTTTTAGAAACATAGATGTTGCTGCATAAGTTTTGTCTTTATCATAAAATTGTGAATTAGCAGGTATCATACCATCAACTAACATTGATAATGTCGCATCTTTGAAGGTGTCTGAACCTGAATTATCAAAAATTCTGGCTTGGATTTTTGTTGCATTAAGTGCTGTTAAATATGTGTTATAAACTCTATCGGAATCGTTTGCCATCTGAAGTTTTTCAGCTTGCAATTTTTGCGCTCTATACTCCACGTTGTGTTGACGTGCAGTTAACGACAATAATCTGGCTTGTGATGACGACATTCCCATTTTCTTGTGTTTTCCCTTATTTTAGATACCATTACACATGATATTCTGTTATGTATAACGGCATAAAACTCTTAAAACATTAGGAATTTGGAATTTTTATTTACAAAAGTTTACAAAATTGAAGGGTGATAAATTATCTCTATCCGGATGTATATTGATTAATATTTTCCATTGATGTTAAATGTTTTTATGATGAAAAAACAGGGCTTTATTGTTATTCTAACCGTTATTATATTATTTGTCGTAAACCAAATAATAGTAGGCTTTTTGACGGTTCCCCCAACTGTTAATCCAAACAGCTTAACAGACACTTCTCAAATAAGTCCTCAAAAACTCTTTGAAAAAACATGGAAAGAAATTGACTCAGGGTTTTATGATTCTTCTCTAAATTCTCAAAACTGGTCTTATTGGAAAAAGCATTACAAAGGAAAAATCCAAACCGATGAAGATGCAAAAGTCGCAATAGATACAATGATAGCTAGTCTTGATGATGATTATTCACGCTATTTGAACAAAAAAGAATATGCAGAACAAAACAGCTCTATAGAATCTAAAATTTCTGGCATAGGTGTTAATATCATGAATGATGCCGGCAAGATTTTGGTATATAGTGTGCTTGACGGTACTCCTGCACAAACTGCAGGTATAAAAGCAAATGATATTATCAACAAAGTTGACGGCAAAAATGTCAGTGGCATGAATATTGCAGATGTAGCAGCTTTGGTAAGAGGGAAAGAAAATACCCGGGTCACACTGGAATTGATAAGAAACAAAAAAAAGCTGACAAAAGTAGTAACCCGAAAATCAATAAAAATTGAATCCGTAAAATCCTCAGTCAAAAAAGATATCGGTTATATTCAAATCTCAAGTTTTATAGGTTCTTCAACCACAACAGAATTTTTATCTGCTCTTGACAAAACAAAGGATACAAAAGGTCTGATTCTTGATTTGAGAGGAAATACCGGTGGGCTTTTGGCGAATGCAGTTTATATTGCAAATGTATTTTTAGATAATGGAACAATAGTAAACATAGTATCAAGAAACGGTCAAGTCGAAGATATCAAAGCTCAATCCAGCCTACTCCATATTGATAAACCTATAGTCTTGCTTGTTGACGGTGCAAGTGCAAGCGCAAGCGAAATCTTGTCAGGTGCTTTGAAGGATCATCACAAAGCAATTCTTGTCGGTACAAAAACCTTTGGCAAAGGTATGGTTCAAAGAATAATACCTCTACCAAATTCTACAGGTCTTAATCTTACAATAGCAAAATACCTTACTCCAAACGGTTCTGATATCAACAAAAAAGGTATAGTTCCTGATTATGTCGTAAAATATACAGAACATGATTTCCAAACTCATCGTGACCCACAGCGAGAAAAAGCTGAACAAATACTATCCGTATTAATTTCTCGATAGATAGAATGTGATATAATTACCGGTATGAATGAGAAGTTAGCGCAAACCTTAAAATTAGTTCCGACTTTATCGGGGTGTTATATTTATTACAACAATGAAGATGAAGTGATTTATGTCGGAAAAGCTAAGAATCTAAAACGCCGAGTATATAGCTATTTCCACAAAAAACATGACAGTGTAAAAGTCGCAGTTTTGGTTTCCAATATCGAGAGAATGGAATACATTATCACAGATTCGGAAGTCGAAGCGCTAATCCTTGAATCTCACTTGATAAAGAAATACAAACCAAAATACAACATCTTGTTAAAAGACGATAAAAAGTATCCGTATTTCTTGATAACAGATGAAGCATACCCTCGTATCGTTATTGTACGCAAGAAGAATATGAATCCTGACAAAGGTCGTTATTACGGACCTTATACAGATATAAGAGCTATGCATTCAACTTTGGATTTTCTAAAAAAAATCTTTCCTCTGAAACAATGTAAAACTCCAAAGTTTACAAGCCGTCCTTGTCTTTATTATCACATAGGACGTTGTATGGCTCCCTGTCAAAATTTGATATCCCCAGAAGATTATAAAAAACTCGTTTCTCAAGTCGAATTGTTTTTATCGGGTCGCCAGTCAGAACTCTTAAAAAAACTCAAATCAGAAATGGAACGATTTGCAGAGGCTGAACAGTTTGAAAAAGCTGCACGATTGCGTGACAGTTATTTAGATTTGCAAAAAACTCTTGAACGACAAAAAGTTGTATTTGAAAATACTAAACTTAACGAAGATGTTATTTCTACAATACACGAGGATGGAATCCTTGCGATAACAATTCTTCTGATTAGAGAAGGTCGTCTGATAGACAAAAAAGATTTCACTTATTTTGACGAATCAGATGAAACCGTTGAACTGTTTAAAACCTTCTTTAGGGAGTATTATTCAAACCTTCAGCTTGAATATCCTGACAAAATTGTGTCAAACTCTCTCGAAGCTATCGGCGAAAAAGAACTTTATCAAGACTGGTTAAAGCTACTTTCTAACAAAAATGTGAAAATAAGTTATGGTAAAACTAAACAAGGCAAAGAGCTTACAGAGCTTGCACTGAAAAATGCACGCAACCTTTTAGAAACAGCCAAGCTGAAAAAATTAACCACAATAAGAAATGATTTCAACGAAGTAGGCTCATATCTAATGGAAAAATTACACCTGAAAACTTTTCCAAATAGAATTGAGTGCTACGATATTTCACATATTCAAGGTACAAATACCGTTGCCTCTATGGTTGTTTTTGAAAACGGGCAATCCAAAAAATCCGAATACAGAAGGTTTAAGCTAAAATCCACAGAAGGCAAGCCTGATGATTTCTTATCAATGAAGGAAGTACTTTCAAGGCGTTTAGCCAGAATGGGTGAACCAAAATGGGCAAAACCAAATCTTGTAATCATTGACGGTGGCAAGGGGCAGCTTTCGTCAGTTATAGAAATAGTAGAAGAACTAGGAATGACTGATATAGATTTTGTATCTCTTGCCAAACGAGAGGAAGAAGTTTTCTTGCCACATCAGTCTGACCCGATTAGGATTCCGATGGATTCCAATGTAATGTTTTTAATCCAGCGTATCAGAGATGAAGCGCACAGATTTGCGATAACATATCACAGGCAACTACGGTCAAAATCTGCAATAGATGCACTAAACTCGCCTAAGATTTAACAAGCTCGTCAATACCTGTTTTGTACCACTCAAACTCTTGAGAGTTTGCGTAATTCAACAAATTAAATGATGAAAGTTTTTCTAAATTTTCAAACGCTTGTTTATAATCGTTTTTCTTAGAGTCCATAACCAAATATGGAATCTTTGCATTTTGAGCAAGAGTTTCAACCTTAGGATCATAAGATATTGCAAGAGTTTTTATTCCGTATTTCAATCCAAGCAAGCAGGCATGAAATCTCATTGCAATAAGATAATCATATTCAGAAACTCTTTCAATAACTTCTTTATTTGTAAGATTTTTTATAATATTAGCGTTTATTGTAGGGTTTTTCTTTTTTAATTTGTTCAAAAATACCTTAGAGATACCTTCATCTTCCGAGTCTTGAAAGCATATCAATTCAATTTCTCTGTCGCTGAATTTTAGAGCAACCTGTTTTACTATTTCGTCAAACAATTCATCTGTTAATGATGCAAATTTTCTTAATTGAATCCCGACTTTTCTTGTTCTATTTGGTGCAGGTAATTGTAAATCGAAAATAGGGTCACAAACCAAGTTAGATTCTATGCCCCAGCTTTTTAACAAATCTTGGCTCTTTTTGTCTCTTACTGAAATATACTTACATTTTTTTAATGCAGATTTGACTATTAACTTACCCCAAAAACCTTTTACAGGTCCAATACCTTGAGCAAAAATAACAATGTCTTTTTTAGGGAATATGGACATCATCATTATCAATCCACAGTAATATAATAAACTTCTGTTGCTTGTAACATTTTGTAGAAGGCTTCCACCACCTGAGATGAGTATATCAAAGTTTGGCAAGCGCTCTGCTATCAATTTTGTATTAAAAGAATTTAAAGAATTTACATTATGAACTCTTCCTGTTTTTTCAGGATTTGAGGACAA
>USCK01000101.1 GCA_900553205.1 uncultured bacterium
GATTTGATTATTGATGATACTCCTGAAGCTGTTGTTCTTTCTTGCTTTGACCCTGTAAGACGAGAAGTGGCAAAAATTGCGTTAGAAAAACTTATACAAGATGGTAGAATTCACCCTGTAAGAATTGAAGAAGTTGTAGAAAAATCTCGTGAAGAAATCGAAAAGAAAATCTTCCACGAAGGTGAAAACGCAGCTTTGGATATGGGTGTAATGGGATTAAGCAAAGAGCTTATTAAAAATCTTGGTCGTTTATATTACAGAACAAGTTACGGTCAAAATGTTCTAAAGCATTCACTTGAAGTTGGGCATATTGCCGGCATGTTGGCTGCAGAATTGGGCGCTAATGTTTATGTAGCAAAACGTGCAGGTTTACTTCACGATATAGGTAAAGCTGTTGACCAAACTCAAGAAGGAACACATATTCAATTAGGCGTTGAATTAGCAAGAAGATTCGGTGAAAAAGAAGAAATTATCCACGCTATAGAAGCTCACCATGACGATGTTACAGCAAATACAATAGAAGCTGTTTTGGTAAAACTTGCAGATGCAATATCTGCAGGTCGTCCTGGAGCCAGACGTGACACCTTAGAAATTTATATCAAACGTTTACAAAAAATTGAAGAAATTGTAAACGGTTACAAAAAATTGAAGAAATTGTAAACGGTTACGAAGGTATAAAACAATCATTTGCAGTTCAAGCTGGTAGAGAGGTTCGTGTAATTGTTGAATCTGAAATGTTTGATGATTTAGCTTCTCAAAAACTTGCCAGAGATATTGCAAAGAAAATTGAAGACGAACTTGATTACCCTGGACAAATCAGAGTTACAGTTGTAAGAGAGTTCAGAACAGTAGAAATAGCAAAATAAATATCAGGGGAGAATATTCTCCCCTGTATTATAAGAAACAATGAGCAATACAAGAAATTTAAAAATTTTATTTTTTGGAGATTTAGTTGGTAAAATGGCAAGAAAAGCTGTTACCAACTATTTGAACGAATTAAGTCAGAGTGAAAACTTTCCTGACTTTGTTATTGCAAATGTAGAGAACGCATCTCATGGATTCGGACTTACAGAAAAAAATTATAACGAATTATCCAATGCCGGTATAGATTGTTTTACGGCAGGAAACCATATTTGGGATAAGAGAGAGATTTTTAACTACATCGATAGTGCGAACAAACTTGTTCGCCCTATCAATTACCCCGCAAATACCCCTGGAGTCGGCTCAAGAATATTTGACAAAGGCGATTATAAAATAGCCGTTATAAATGCACTAGGCAGAGTATTTATGCCACCTATTGATTCACCACTGGAAATCTTAAAAGCCGAAATCGAGCGATTGAAAGAAATCACGCCGTATATTTTTATTGATTTTCATGCAGAAGCCACTGCCGAAAAGATTTGTCTGGGTAAATATCTTTCAGAAATCGGCGCCATGGGTTTCTTTGGAACACATACACATGTTCAAACTGCAGATGAACAAATAATCAATAATATGGCATATATTACAGATGCAGGCTTTTGTGGTGCAACTGACAGTGTTATAGGTATGGAATATGCAACTTCTCTAAGAAGAATGACTACACTTTTACCTGAAAGATACGAGGTTGCAATTAATCCACCTTGCACAATTAATGCAGTAGAAGTTTCGATTGTTGATGAAACAGTAACTGCAATAAAAAGAATTAATGTAAATGTAGATATGAAAGATAAAGAATTGGAGGTCAGCGTTGAAACGAACAGCGTATGATGAAAGGAGGGTGAAATGAAGGCAGATTTTCATATTCACACATATTATTCTGACGGAATTTTCTCTCCTGAAAAAATAGTAGATTTAGCAGTGGAAGCAGGTTTGGGAGTTATTGCACTTACCGACCACGATAATGTTTTGTCTTACAAAATTGCTAAAGATTACATAGATAAAAATAATGAACCTTTAGAAGTACTTCAAGGTGTAGAGGTTAATACCTTATACAAAGGTCATGAAGTTCATATTCTCGGTTATATGATGAATGTAAACAACAGTGACTTTAAAAACATGTTAAAAGTTCAGCAACAGGCTCGTATAAAACAAACTAAAGAAATTTTGAGCCTTTTAAACAAAAAAGAAGGTATCAAAATTAAATTTGACGATGTAAAATCTATGGTTGCAGAAGGTGGTAGTATCGGACGGCCTCATATTGCTAAAGCAATAACCAATGTAGGTGGTACATCAAATGTTATGGAAGCATACAGCAAGTACATCAACAGTTCATCACCTGTTTATGTAGAAAGAAAAACTGTATCTCCGTTTGATGCTGTTGAAATTATCTATGATGCCGGAGGAGTTCCTGTTATCGCGCACCCTCACGATATACCTATCGCTGATGAACTTATTCCGAAATTAGTTAATTGTGGTTTGAGAGGAATTGAGGCTTATCATAGAAAACATTCACCTGCATTCATTGAACATTTTTCTTCTTTAGCAGAAGAATATGGACTTATTGTTACGGGTGGATCAGACTTCCACGCTCCAAATATAATGAACGGACAAATAATACTTGGCAAAAACTTTGTACCTGAGTGGATTTATGATTCTTTAATTCAAGAGAAAAAACGATTGGATATGGCATAAATGAAAAAAGCATTTACTTTAATCGAAGTAGTTATATTGCTTGTTATATTTGTATTGGTAGCACTGCTTGTTATTCCGTTATCAATAGATGATACCATTCAAGCAAGGAATATATCTAAGTGGAAACAAGTTCATACAGATTTTACAAACATTCCTACATCTGTAAAAAGTTTTTCAGATAAAGAAATGTGTTTGCAAGATTTTGTTACAGCTTTGGTTAAAATTCACCCACTCAACAATGTTGTTTCATACAAAATTAAATACATGAATGGTAATACACCTACGGACAATTATATCTTCAACGAAAAATATAACACTGATTCCGGAGCCGTATTAGCATTCAAATGGTTTGATATACCTCAAGTAGATTCTGTTACAAATAAAAAATTACTTGGGGTAATGATGTATGATGTAAATGGCAAACAAGGACCAAATGTTTGGGGCAAAGATGTATTTGGTATGAACATATATCAAGATACAGTTTCTCCGTTTGGCGAAAATGCAAGCTCAGAAGATGTTGAATTTGACTGCTCAAGACAAGGAACAGGACTTTATTGCTCAACATATTATATCAACGGAGGTTCTTTCTAGATGAAACATTCTGTTTGCGTATTTTGTTCATCTTCAAGCACTCTTGATGAAAAATATTACGAAGATTCACGAGAGTTGGGAGAACTATTAGGAAAGAACAACTTTGATATGGTTTATGGTGGAAGCAGTGTTGGCATGATGTATGAGGTTGCCAGATTAGCAAAAAGCCATGGTTCAAAAATATTGGGAGTAATGCCAGAAAAACTCTATAACTTCGGAGTATCATCGAAAGAATGTGACAAATTTCATTTAACAACGGATATGCGTTCAAGAAAGCTCAAAATGGACGAATTGTCTGATTCTATTATAGCTTTGGCAGGTGGATTCGGAACTCTTGAAGAAGTTTCGGAAATGATTGTACAAAAACAGTTAGGATACAATAACAAACCTATTGTTTTTTTGAATACAAAAGGGTTTTATAACAACTTGTTCAAATTCTTTGATGATATTATAGAAGTTTCTTTTGCAAAATCAACAGCCAAAGATTTGTATTATATAGCAAATACTCCTCAAGATGCTGTTGAATACCTTTTGAACTACCAATACGGTAATATAAAAGTTTCTAAAGAAGATATTTATACAAAAGTTAATTAATCTTAAACATAAAACGACCTCTTTCGATTTGAAAGAGGGCGTTTTTATCTTTATTTCTTATTTATTAAGCGATTTCTGCTGTATCTTTTTCAGGTTCTAAAGCTACTTGCTTGTCACCTTTTTCCTTTTTATGCAATGGAAGCAAAGTAACAGAATCATTCTTATTATTACGAGCTTCAACCATTTCCTTAGTGATAATGAATTTATCAATATCATTCTTAGATGGAATATCGTACATAATATCAAGCATTAATTCTTCAACTATAGAACGCAAAGCTCTCGCACCTGTCTTGCGTTTGATAGCTTCTTTTGCTATCAAATCTATTGCGTCAGGTTCAAATTCTAAATCAACACCGTCCATTTTCAATAAACATTGATATTGTTTAAGAATAGCATTCTTAGGTTTTGTTAGAATCATTTTCAAAGTTTCTTCATCTAACGCATCAAGAACTGCATAAATTGGAATACGGCCAATGAATTCAGGAATCAAGCCGAACTTCAACAAGTCCTCAGGTTGCAATTTTTTCAACATTCTAGCTGCTTCAAGTTCTTTTTCAGCTTTTGTACCTGCGCCTTTAGCACCAAATCCGATTGAAGAACCGTCTTTAACGCGTCGTCCGACAATCTTATCCAAGTCAACAAATGCACCACCTACAATAAATAGGATATTGCTTGTATCAATTTGGATAAATTCTTGATGAGGATGTTTTCTGCCACCTTGAGGTGGAACATTTGCAACAGTACCTTCTATCATTTTTAATAGAGCCTGTTGAACACCTTCACCTGATACATCTCTTGTTATAGATGTGTTTTCAGATTTACGAGCGATTTTATCGATCTCATCAATATAGATAATACCTCTTTCTGCTTTAGCAGAATCAAATTCAGCATTTTGATAAAGACGAAGAAGAATGTTCTCAACATCATCACCAACATAACCTGCTTCTGTCAAAGTTGTCGCATCAGCAACTGCAAAAGGTACATCTAGGTATTTTGCCAAAGTTTGAGCTAACAAAGTTTTACCACTACCTGTAGGCCCAACCAGTAAGATATTAGACTTTTGGATTTCAACATCTGATTTATCCTTATTATGTTCTAATCTCTTATAGTGGTTATATACAGCTACTGATAACACTTTTTTGGCATCATCTTGACCAACAATATGTTCATCAAGATAAGCCTTTATCTCATGAGGTTTAGGTACAGATTTTAATTCTTCCTCGATAGATTGTTCACCAGCTTCAGCGTCTTTATCTTTGTTTTCAAAGAATTCTTCATCAAGAATCTCGTTACAAAGCTCAACACATTCATCACAGATGTACACTTCAGGGCCTGCAATAAGTTTTTTAACTTGGTCCTGAGTTTTACCACAGAATGAACATTTTAATCTGCTATCACTTGACATTTTAATCTCCTATTACACGTCTTTTGTAATAACTTTATCAATCATACCATACTCTAGAGCTTCTTCAGGAGTCATAATATAATCTCTATCTGTATCTTTTTCGATTTTGCTTAGAGCTTGACCAGTGTTAGATGCAAGAATTTCATTCAATGATTTCTTGATTCTCAAGATTTCAGCAGCTTGGATTTCGATATCTGTTGCTTGACCTTGAGCACCACCTAAAGGTTGGTGAATCAATACTCTTGAATGAGGCAACGCCATTCTCTTACCTTTAGCACCTGAAGATAGTAAGAAAGCACCCATAGATGCAGCTTGACCTAAACAAATTGTAGATACATCTGCTCGAATGTGCTGCATTGTATCATAAATAGCAAAACCTGCAGTTACGCTTCCTCCAGGGCTATTAATGTATAACATAATATCTTTTTCAGGGTTTTCACTGTCTAATAATAACATTTGAGCAACAATTAAATTTGCTACCATGTCATCAACAGGTGTGCCTAAAAAGATAATTCTTTCTCTTAACAATCTTGAGAAGATATCGAATGAACGTTCACCTCTGCTTGATTGTTCGATTACTACAGGTACAAAACTCATCTTACTTATCCTTTCTTTCTAATATTATACATTCTATTTTGCTTTAACAAAGTTTACTTTGTTATTTTCTGATAAGAATTTCATAACTTTTTCATTCAATACTTGTTGAGAAAGTCCATTAATCATACCAGGATTTTTTAGCATGTATTTAGTAAATGTTTCTCTGTCCATTTGGTACATATTTGATAAAGATTCCATTTTTGAATCAAAATCAGATGGATCAACCTTTAGATTTTCTAAAGATGCAACCTTATCAATTACCAATGAGTTTTTAATTCTGAATTTAGCATCTTCGTTGATTTTTTCCATTATAGAATCAAGACCTTGAGATTCTACTGCTTGATCCCAAGTGAAACCTTGAGAAGTTAATTTTTGTTTGTACTCTTCTAACAATGTAGCAGCTTCTCTTTCAATCATAGAATCACTGATTTCAACTTCGGCGTTTTCAAGAACTTTTTCAAAAATAGCTTTTTCAGAATTTTGTTTATTTGTTGCCTCTTCTTGTTTATCAAGATAGTTTTGAATATCAGCTTTCAAATCATCAACTGTTTTGAAAGGACCAACTTTTTGAGCAAATTCATCATTTAATTCAGGCAAAACTTTTGTTTTAATTTCGTTAATTTTGCATTTGAAAGTTGCAGGTTGTCCTGCCAATTTCTTTTCGTGATAAGTTTCAGGGAAAGTTACATTAATTTCAAATTCTTCGCCTAATTCTCTATCAACTAATTGTTCTGCAAACCCTGGGATAAAACTTGAATGAGCTAAGTCTAATGTGTAGTTTTTAGCATCACCATGTTCGATTTTTTCGCCGTTTGAATATCCGTCAAAATCAAAAACGATTATATCGTCAGATTTTGTTTTTCTGTCAACAACCAATTCAAGTTTTGCTGATTGAAGAAGAAGGTTTTCTAATGATTTGTCGAAAGCATCTTTGTCATTTTTGAATTCTTCTACATCAACTGTCATATCTTTATATGTTTCTAATTTAACTTCTGGACGAAGTTCGATAACTGCTGAAATTTTCACATCTTTGCCAACTTCATATTCATATTTTTCAACAGTTGGTTGTGAAATAATATTCAATTCGTTTTCTCTGATTACATTTCTAAAAATTTCAGG
>USCK01000102.1 GCA_900553205.1 uncultured bacterium
ATACGCCACTTGTTGTGTGGCGTATTTTTTTTGTATAATATGTTGAGAAACGGAGAGAATATGACAAATAAAATTTATTTTGTAGATGTAACAAACAGAGATGGAGTTCAAACTTCAAGACTTGGTTTGGCAAAACTTCAGAAAACTATTATTAACTTGATGCTTGATGATATGGGGATAACTCAGTCAGAATTCGGATTTCCGACAACAATGCACGAATTAAATTATTTGAATGCTAATTTGGAACTTGTTGAAAGAGAAGTTATTACAAATACAAAACTCTCTGGTTGGATGCGTGCAATTTCAGGTGATGTAGAAAAATCTTTTACAAATGTTCCAAAGTTAAAAAATTGTAATTTATCACAATCTACATCAGAGCAAATGATTTATGGAAAATATTTAGGGAAGAAAACTCCTGATGATATTCTGAAAATGACAGTAGAAGCTGTTGAGTGTGCCATAGATAAAGGTGCTCAAATTATCGGTGTTAACGCCGAAGATGCCTCAAGAAGTGATATAAATTTTTTAATAAAACTAGCAAAAGAAGTAAAAAAAGCAGGTGCATATCGCTTTAGATATTGTGATACTTTGGGTTATGAAGATCCTCAAACTGCTTATGATAGAATTTATCAAATAGCAAAAGCAACAGAAATGCCTATTGAAATGCACTATCATAATGATTTGGGTATGGCAACTGCTTGTTCAGTTATGGGCGCAAAAGGTGCTATTGATGCAGGTGTAGATGCATATATCAATACTGCTATCAACGGTATGGGCGAACGTGCCGGTAATGCCGATTTGGTTTCGTGTTTACTTGCTTTATTAAAATCTGCAGGGTTTAAAAACAGCAGATATCATATAGATCCAAAAATTGATTTAAGCAAAGCATGGAAACTTGCAAAATATACTGCTTATGCGTTTGGGGTACCTATTCCTATTAATCAACCGGCTGTCGGAGATAATGCTTTTGCTCACGAATCAGGTATTCACGCAGACGGAGCATTAAAAGACAGACGTAATTATGAATTGTACGATTATGAAGAATTAGGTCGTGGGGAACCTGAAATCATTGAAACAGGCCGTATGATTACAACAGGTGAATATGGTGGTATTAAAGGGTTTAGAAATGTATATGACAAACTTGAAATCGAATTCCAAGATGAACACGAAGCAAGAAATATTTTGGAACTAGCTCGTTATGCAAATGTACATACTCAAAAACCTCTTACCGAAAGTGAATTGAAATTTATTTATTATTATCCAGATATAGCAGCAAAAATAATGACAGTTTCACCATACTACAATCCTGAAGGGGCAATAAAAGACAGGGTTGAAGCTCGTTTACTTACTTTGCCACACCATATTATTTAGTAGGAGATATACAAATGGGATTAACATTAGTAGAAAAGATTTTATCAAACCACGCAGGACGAGATGTTCATGCCGGTGAACTTATAATTTCAAAAGTTGATGTATGCGCTGTTCAAGACGGTACAGGACCATTAACAGTTCAAGAATTTAAAAAAATCGGGAAAGAAAAATTATACAATCCTGAAAGAACGATTCTTTTTATTGACCACGCATCTCCAAGTCCTCGAAAAGAGTTGTCAAATACTCATATGGTATTAAGAGAGTTTTCAAAAGAATATGGTGCAGTTCTTTCTGATACAGGAGCAGGGGTTTGTCACCAAAGATTGATAGAATCTTTTGTAAACCCTGGGGAAGTTCTTGTCGGTGCTGATTCTCACACATGTACTTCAGGAGCTTTAGGTGCGTTTGCAACAGGCATGGGTTCTACTGATGTTGCTGTTGCTATGGCTTTAGGCAAAACTTGGTTAAAAGTTCCTGCAACCTTCAAAATTGTTGTTACAGGTAAATTTAGCCCTGGAATTTGTTCTAAGGACTTGATGTTACATTTAATCGGTATGATAGGTGCTGATGGCGCAACATACAAGGCTCTTGAATTTACAGGCGACACTATAGAAAATATGGAAATGTCTGAAAGATTTACACTTGCAAATATGGCAGTAGAAGCTGGTGCTAAATGTGGACTTTTTGTTGCTGATGAAAAAACAAAGGCTTATTTGAAAGAAAAAGGCAGAGAAGATAAATATGTTCAAATTCTTCCTGATGAAGACGCAGTTTATGAAAGAGTTATCAATATAAAAGCTGAGGATATCAAATATACGGTTTCTTGCCCTCATACAGTTGATAACACCAAAACCGTTGAAGAACTTGAAAAGGATAAAATTAAAGTTAATCAGGTATATGTCGGTACATGTACAAACGGCAGAATTGAGGACTTGAGAGTAGTTGCAAAAATTCTTGACGGCAAAACAGTTAATCCTGATGTAAGAATGTTAATTTGTCCGGCTTCACCTACTGTTTATAAACAAGCATTGAAAGAAGGTTTGTTAGAAACATTTATTGATGCACATGCATCTATTCTACCTCCAGGTTGTGGACCTTGTGTCGGGGTACATGCCGGAATCTTGGGTGACGGAGAGGTTTGTTTGGCTACTCAAAACAGAAACTTCCAAGGTCGTATGGGTAATACAAAAGGGGAAATTTATTTGGCATCACCTTATGTTGCTGCATATACGGCAATTAACGGATATATTTCTGCTGAATAAGTTTTATAATATTATCTCAAGAGGAGGTTAGTTATGGTAAAAAAATGTCCTTTTACTCAAGGAGATTGTACACCTGAATGTAGCTTGTTTATTGCAACTGACGACTTAAACGAATTTGTTGCAGCTCGTTTAGGCAGTTTGGGTGTAGTTGATAAAAGTAACAACGGGTCATGCTCTTTAAAAATGATAGCGATGAGCAGTGGGCGATATATCTTTGAAAACACTGCAACTAAAAGAATGTAGCCGAATCCACAAAGTTTTTGGGCTGTTACATCTTTGTTACAAAACATGGTATTCACTTTTTGTGTTTAGTATAATGATATCGTAGGAGAGGGGATTTTAAGTTTTTAGAGGAGATTATGGAGAAAGTATTATCACCACAAGATTTAAGAAAAATATTAAATGCAGACAATATGGAAATAGTCAGACTTTGTCGTAAAGCATCTATTGTTCCTAAGAAAGATGAGGACGGCAAGACTTATTTCTCTATGGAAGAAGCAAGATTGTTGAAACAAGCTAAGGAATCAAAGCCACCAATGGCAAAGAATTCATCTCAGGTTGTTGTTGATACCCTTTTATCTTCTCTAAAGAAAATGGAATCTGATATAACAACATCTGTGACAGAATCTTTATCAAAAGTTCTTGATGAAAGACTTGAAGGTATGGATGAGGTTGTTGTTGAATTGATTCGTTGCAAAACAGAAAATGAAAATCTTAAAAATAAAGTAAACGAATTAAACAAAGAAAATTACAAATTAAAAAATACTCTAAATTCATATAAGCCATTTGCTTTTGGCTTGTATGTTAAGAAAAGAGAAGACGATATTTTATTATAATTTATAAGGAAAAGATAGTATGGCTGCGAAAGAAGAGGTAACAACAGGAACAACAGACGAAAGAGGTAGAGCACTTAAACTTGCTATTGAAAAAATCGAAAAAGATTTTGGTAAAGGTGCAATTATGCGTCTTGGAGATAAAACGACAGTTAATGTTGATGCGATACCTACAGGAGCTTTGGCTTTAGATGTTGCACTTGGTATAGGAGGTATTCCTCGAGGTCGTATTATAGAAATATATGGTCCTGAATCTTCAGGTAAAACAACATTGGCCCAACATATCGTTGCTGAATGTCAAAAAAGAGGTGGCATAGCAGCCTTCGTTGATGCTGAACACGCTTTGGACCCTGAATATGCAAGAAACTTGGGTGTTAATATTGATGAACTTTTGATTTCTCAACCTGATACAGGTGAACAAGCATTGGATATTACAGAAGAACTTGTTCGCTCTGGCGCTGTTGATATCGTAGTAGTCGATTCTGTTGCAGCATTGGTTCCTAAGGCTGAAATTGAAGGTACAATGGAAGATCAACAAATGGGACTTCAAGCTCGTTTGATGTCAAAAGCATTGAGAAAATTGACAGGTGTTATCGGTAAAACAAATACAACTGTTATATTCATTAACCAGTTGCGTCAAAAAATCGGTGTTATGTATGGAAACCCTGAAACAACAACAGGTGGTAACGCTCTTAAATACTACGCTTCTGTAAGAATGGAAATCAAGCGTACAGAAGGTTTGAAGGGTGACGGTGTAGATGTTGGGAACCATGTAAGAGTTCGAGTGTTAAAGAACAAAGTTGCACCTCCATTCAGAACTGCTGAATTTGATATTATATTTGGTAAAGGTATATGCAAAACAGGAAATATTCTTGATGTTGCAGTAAACCTTGATGTTGTAAAGAAAGCCGGTGCTTGGTTTAGTTATAACGATGAAAAACTTGGACAAGGAAGGGATAAAGCAAGAGATTATTTGAATGCTAATCCTGAACTTCTTGCTGAAATTGAAGGTTTAGTAAGAGCAAAACTTGCAGAATAATAAATATTGTAAAGATTTATTATTAAACTAGCAAAAAAAAATCTTTATGAACTTTGTTCCATGTGAATACATGTGTGTAAAGTGAAAGGATAGTGGAAAATGGTACAAGCAATTAGTGGTATAAGGCCTTATGTATCTGCAGTTCCACCCGTTGCTCAACAACAACGAGTAAATCAAATTAAACTTGAAAGAAACGAAGTCACTGATGATTTAAGAAACGGCAAGAAAACTGATATGCAAGCCATGTCAGAAAAAACTGCTCTTGATGCAAAATTATCTGATGCAAAAGCTCAAGCTACACCGGTTAATGAAGTTCAAGAAGTAAAAACTGCCAATAAATCATCTGTAGTCACTAAGCCTCAAGATGTTCAACCTGCTAATGTAAAAGCAATGGATATGCAACAAAAAGGTAAGGAACTTTCTAAAGTGGAAAAAGAACAAGTTCTTGATGCTCAAATGAAACAAATGGCTATCAACAATCAAGTTTTACACGGACTTGCAGTGTAATTAGCTTTATAAAATGTATTTATGAAAAGGACTGATAATTTTATCAGCCCTTTTTTCTATTTTTATATTTTTTATGAACTAAACAAGTTTAATTGTGGTGGTACAAGTTCAGGCTTGTCTGCATATTTTCTTGTTGATAAGTTCTTTGAAAAATCTTTTTGCATTCTATTCATCAATGTTTGAGATTTACTGATTACAGATTCTGGCAAACCGGCCATTTTTGCAACATGGATACCATAACTTTTGCTTGCTCCCCCTGGGACGATTTTTCGTAAGAATTCGATTTTGCCGCCTTCTTCCGTAATTGTGATTCTGTAATTCTTAATCTGAGGGTATGTTTTAGCCATAACATTAAGCTCGTGGTAATGAGTTGCAAATATACATCTTGCATTGATTTTTGTTGCAATATGTTCGGCAACAGCCCAAGCTATAGCAACACCGACATAGGTGCTTGTGCCACGTCCGATTTCATCAATAAGGATAAAACTGTTTTCTGTAGCGTTGTTCAAGATATAGGCAGTTTCTACCATTTCAACCATAAATGTTGATTGCCCAAGCGTCAAATCATCACTTGCACCAACTCTTGTGAAGATTTTATCTGCAATACCGATTCTTGCATAATCTGCAGGTACATAAGAACCTATTTGAGCAAGAATTGCAATTAACGCATTTTGCCTCATATATGTTGATTTACCTGCCATGTTAGGACCTGTCAAAATCATAAACCTTGTGGAATTGTTTTCTGTCGAGTTTTGCAAATCCAAATCGTTTGCAACATAAGTGCCTAAAGGCAGGATTTTTTCCAATACAGGGTGACGTCCGTTTTTAATAATAAATTCAGAAGTCTTATTGATTTCTGGCTTTGTATAATTATTTTCAAGAGCAACTGTTGCAAAAGATGTCAGGACATCAAGTCGCGCAATACATTCTGCAGCTTTTCTGATTATATCAACATATTCTTTTGAATAATTTCTAAAATCACTGTATATCTTGTATTCCAATTCTTGAATTTTTGATTGAGCAGATAAAACATCGTCTTCGTGTTTTTTTAACTCATCGGTAATAAATCTTTCGCCACCTGTCAGTGTTTGTTTTCTCACATAATTAGGTGGAACTTGATTCAGATATGAATTGGTAACTTCTATATAGTAGCCAAAGACCTTATTAAACCCGACTTTTAGATTCTTAATATCTGTTTTTTCTCTTTCTTGTTGTTCAAAGTTTTCTATCCATTCAGTACCATTGTTCAACAGACCTCTCAGATAGTCTAATGTTTCATTAACGCCTTCTTTTATTACTCCTCCTTCTTTTATAATATTAGGAGCATCTTCGGAAATTGTTTTGTTGATAATCTGAGCATAATCATATAAACTGTCAATTTTATCTTCAATTTCGTCAAAGATATTTAAACCACAGGCTTTTGCTTGGCTGTATAAATCAGGCAAAACCATAAGTGATGATTTAAGGCTCAAAAAATCTTTTGGCATTGCAGAAACACTGCTCAAGCGAGTTGATAATCTTTGAATATCATATATTTGGTTTAAGGTTTCAATTATTTCTGTTCTTGAATTGTCATTATCAATTAATTTTTCTACAATTTCTTGACGAGATTCTATCTCAGAAAGACTTTTAAGAGGTTGACAAATCCAAGATTTTAAAAGACGAGTTCCCATATTGGTATGAGTTCTGTCTATTGCCCAATATAGAGAACCATATTTGTTTTTTTCTCGCAAAGTTTCTACAAGTTCTAAATTTTTTCTTGTGCTTGAATCCATTAAGACATATTGAGAAAGCTCGTATTGC
>USCK01000103.1 GCA_900553205.1 uncultured bacterium
ATAATGATGACGAATCTATCTTGAATACACTTTCTCAATTAAAAATGAATCTGTCTAAAGCAAGCAGAATGGATACAGGACTTGAGGACTCTGAATCAGAATTGATTAATATCATTGAAAGCATAAAGGATTTATCATCTTCTCTCAGAGATTATTCTCAAACATTGGACAACGACACAGAGCGCTTAAACGAAATTCAAGAGAGATTATTTAATCTTGATAAACTTAAACGAAAATACGGTTCAGGCACTGCTGAAAAGCCTTTGGAAAATGTTTTGAACACATTTGAACAGCTGCAAAACGAATACAATGCAATCGTAAACTTTGAAAGCAATATTGAAGATTTGCAGATGAAGGTTGATAATCTTCATACAAAATTATTGAAGCTTGCAAAAGAAATCTCTGAAAAAAGAAAAATGTATTCAGAAGTTTTATCCAGCTTAATCGTTGAAAAACTTGAAAAATTAGAGCTTCCAAAAGTTCAGTTCAAAATTGATATCCAAGAAACAGAGCTTAACAAGTTTGGTATTGATAATGTCGAATTCTTAATCAGTACAAATGTTTCAGAGCCACTAAGACCACTTGCAAAAGTTGCATCAGGTGGTGAAATTTCAAGAGTTATGCTTGCTCTCAAAACTATTTTTGCCCAACACGATGATATTGATACAGTAATCTTTGATGAAATTGATACAGGTATTTCGGGCAAGACTTCTCAAAGAGTAGCAGAAGAAATATCAGAGTTGGCAAACTATCGTCAAATAATTATGATTACCCACCAAGCAATTATAGCTTCAAAAGCCGATAAACATATATATGTCAAAAAGGTTCAAGGTGACAGCACACAAGTCGGAATTTATGAGCTTAACGAAGCTGATAAACTAAAAGCTATTGCTGAATTGGCAAGTGGTGAAATTACTGACCAATCATTAGAATTTGCCAAAACACTTATAAAGTAAACATTATACTAACGGACTAGTTCAACTTGCGATTATAATGCAAGAAACTTCGTGTATCATTAGAATATGTTTACGGTAAGTATGAAAACATTTTTTATCGTCATTATTCTGCTTGACATGATATCCCCCGTATATTCTGCCTGCGCAATAGATACTGCTACAATGTGTAGTGGTGAAATTGAAAGTGGGCAGAATGTCTTTCTTAATAAGAATGAGTTGTTTATAACACCTTTTTTAAAGGTCAGATACATGCTATCACCTAACCTAAAGTTTGACTTTATAGAATAAATCATTAATACATTTAGTGGATATTTTAAAGTGTGTATTAAAGATATCAAAACGGGAAGCCGTTATCCATAATGAGGTGAGGCAAGGTATATGTTTTCAGAAATGTTACAAGGTTTATTAAATTCAAGTGGTCAAGCTAAGGCTATGCAACGTTATACACAGATGAACAACTATGTAAACGGGCTTAATGGTCAGATTTCACAGAAGAATAATAATGCCAATGCACTTCCTGCAAAAGATTCTGTTCAGTCTTTTGATAATATTTTGAAATCAACTGCTCAATCTCAATTTGGTATGCTTATAAAAAATAAAGCTGCAGAAAAAGTAAACGCATCTTTATTCTCATCTAAAATTCCTAGCAATATCAATATCACGAAACGACCTTCAAAATCAGAAATCGTTAGCATAATTAACGAAGTATCTAACAAATATGATGTTGACCCTAAACTAATTGAAGCACTTGTTAAACAAGAGTCAGGCTTCAATCCTAACGCTAAATCAAAAGCGGGAGCATTAGGACTTATGCAATTAATGCCATCAACAGCTAAAGGGTTAGGCGTAACAAACCCTATGGATGTAAGACAAAATATTGAAGGTGGCGTTAAATATGTAAAATCTATGTTGGACAGATTTAACGGTAATGTTATCCTTGCACTTGCAGCATACAACGCAGGTCCTAACGCAGTAAAAAGATATGACGGAGTTCCACCTTACAAAGAAACTCAAAACTATGTAAGATCAATCCTTGCTAATTATTTGTAATCCCTAGTTTAATGAGGTTGTAAAACCTGTGGTTATGATTATTTTTTCATATTTATCAGCAAGTTTAATGATTTCTTGAGTTACCCCCGGAAGAATAAATACTGAAACTCTGTTTTGTACAGAGGCATTGAAATCAGCAACTGTTATCGGTAAGTCTGATGCCATTACAGCCTCTTTTGCAGTATCACAAGCATAATTCATTGCAAACTCTGTAGCTTGGCTTTGGAGCCCCTGTGCAACTGCCAAAGTCTTGAAATCCTTTGCAACAACAACAGCGTTGCTTTTTACATACTTTGCAACCTTCCAAGCAAAAATACAATCTTCTATTTGCTCAACAGTCGGTTTTTGTTTTGTTACAACTTTAAAGTTATCTTTGCTTAATTCTGTTTTGTTGTATTCTTGAACCAATGTTCCGAACGGTGTTATCAAGACTTCTTCTTCAACAAAGTTTTTAACCTCTTGTAAAGGAGTGTTTAGTTTAACATAGCGTACAGAATTTTTGTCAAAGATTTTTATTGCATTATCATCGAAGTCGGGAGCAAGCACTAAATGACCAGCACTTAACTGCATCGCAGTCTTTTTATCTACGCAAGATGAAAACGCAACTGCACCTGATAAAGCATCAACAGGATTACAGTCTATAGCTTTGACAAGCGCTTCTGATAAATCTGCACCCAGAGCTACACCTGTAACTTTAGAGTTCTTGGTAAGAACAGCACATTTTACATCAAAGAACTCAGCAACTATTTCAACAGCTTTTGTCATTGCGATGACATCGTTGTATGTCAGTTCAAATTTTGTTTCATAATCTACTGTTTCTTGAGTTTTGTTTAATGTTGCATATTGTTGTTTGTTTGCACCATGTTCAAGTGTTTTTATTAATTCAAAGTTTAAATTTTCCATTATTTCCCTCTAATTCATATTCGGTGTAGCCATTGGCAGTGGAACCTGCTGTACAGGTTGTGTTGGCAGTGGCGCTTGTGTGTAAGTCTTTGCAGGAACAGTTGTTTGAGGTACTTCAATAGGTTTATTTTGTTGAGGTGTAACAACTGTCATCGGAACTTCATCTATCTGATTATCAACAGGAGAATCTTTATATACAGAGTTCTTTCTGCTATCTGATGAAGTTAGTTTCGGATTAGATTTTTTACCTGAACCGTCAAGCGAAATTTCAGGGTATTGGAAGTCATCACTACCGATACTTTCTGCTGCAACTCTCATGATATCACGCCATATAAGAGCAGGAACAGTACCACCTGTCAGACCTCCCATTTTGGTGTTGTCATCGTTACCAACCCAAACACCCATAACAACAGAAGGTGTATAACCAACAAACCAAGCATCTTTGTAATCATCTGTTGTACCTGTTTTACCGGCAACCGGCATATTATCTAACTGGCAGGCTTTACCGGTACCATGTTCAATTACTGTTCTTAACATTGCAGTCATTGTTGCTGCAGTATCAGAACTCAATACCTTTGTAATTCTAGGACGAGATGCTGAGTATAATACTTTTCCTCTTGAAGATTCAATTCTTTCGATACCGTAAGGCTCAACCTTGAACCCACCATTTGCATATATACCGTATGCTCTCGTTAATTCATAAAGTTTAACCCCGTTTGAACCCAACGCAATAGTGTAATCGTATTCTAATGGAGTTGTAATACCCATTATTCTTGCGATTTGGATAACTGCTCTTACTCCGACATATTGAATTAATCTTGCAGCACAAACATTTGAAGATATCATCAAGGCTTTATATACAGGGATTTGACCTCTGTATCTGTTACCGTAGTTGTGTGGAGTCCATGTTCCTGCTGTGAAAGGTTTATCATCTATCAAATCGTTTGGTGAAACACCTTTTTCTACAGCAGCCGTATAAATGAACGGTTTGAACGCAGATCCCGGAGGTCTTACAGCTTGTGTAACTCTATCATATTGACTCTTAGAATAATCTTTACCACCTGCATAAGCTAAGATTCTGCCGTCAACAGGAGAGAACGCAAATACTGCAGCTTGGTTTTTGTCCCCTCTAAGTCCGTAAGCGTTTAGTTCGGAAACAATCGCCTCGTTTGCTTTTACTTGAGTTTTATAGTCTAAAGTTGTGACAATTTTATACCCACCTTGGCTGATTTCCTGTTCTGTGAACCCTAGCTTTTCTAATTCACGCATTACCATATCGCAGAAATATGGAGCTTTATTCAGCAAATATGACTGAGGCATGCTGGTCAAATGTAGTTTTTCAGCCATTGCTCTGTCCATCATATCCTTGTCGATGTATTTCATACGATACATTCTTTGCAAAACCTGATTTCTTCTCTTGATAGCCAAATCAGGATTGTTAAATGGCGAATATACTGAAGGCGCCTGAGGAAGCCCTGCTATCAATGCCATTTCTGCTAATGTAAGCTGGTCTAAGTGCTTTGCAAAATATATTTGGGCTGCACCTTCAACCCCATAAGCACCTGAACCTAAATAAACATTGTTCAGATACATTGTTAAGATTTGATCTTTGTTTATAGATTTTTCTATCTGAGCAGCAATAATAATTTCTTTGATTTTACGAGTGTAGGACTGTTCGTTGGACAAGAATAACATTCTTGATAACTGTTGAGTGATTGTACTACCACCTTGGACGACATGACCTGCGATAGTATTTTCTATCATAGAACGAGCAACACCACACAAATCATAGCCGGGGTGATTGTAAAAGTTTTTATCTTCTGTTGCAACGATAGCTTCTTTCAGTTCTTTTGGAATTTGGTTTGCTTCAACTTTTGAGAAGGTGCAAGCATTAAAGGTTTTGATAACTTCACCATCTGCAGACAAGAATTTTGTAACCATGTTTGGTTTAAAATCCGATAGATTTGCAATCGGTGGTATTATTGCAAGATACAATTTCAGAGCAACAAGCCCTGCTAATAAACACGCAGTACCTAAAATAAACAAACGTTTTATTGTATCAAACAAAGAACCTTCATTCTCAGAATAAGAACGAGAAACTCGTGTATTATATTTTTTCATTCTTTTTGGAACGACATATTTAGACATACAATTACCCTTCTATACACTCCCTCTTCATGCTAATATTGTACCAAAAAAATCAAATAAGGGTATAATGTAAAGCATGCTTGAAATATTAGAAAACATAAAGAACGAATTTTTGTCATATTTCGTGCCGGAAAAAGTCGAATACGAGATACAGGGCAAATGTAGAAAATGTGGCAAATGCTGTCGATATATGTATAGCTTTGATACATATACCGAAAAAGAGTTCAAGTTTATGCAGTTCTTGTTCCCGTCATACAGAAGATTCTATATCAAAGGTAAGGATAAAGACGGCAACCTGATATTTGCTTGCAAATATGTAACAGACGAAGGGCTATGCTCTGTTTATGAAAAACGACTGCCTATGTGCAAGAAATACCCACTAAAGAGAATCTGTTACCCTGCCAAACTACACGAAGGCTGTGGCTATAGAGTTGTTAAGAAAAGCTTTAGTGATTATTTGCAGAAGTAATATTTTTTTTCTTTAGCCTCTAATTCTTTTAATTTTGCAAGAGCTTGTTTCAACTCTTGAACCTCTGCACTCTGACGAGTTTTGTGAGAAAGTTCAATTACCTTTTGTTTGTATTGAGCTTTTTGTTGTTGTAGCTCCTCTATATGTTTTAATCTACCTTTTCTTATCGGCATATTCAGTTTAGCATTTTGGGCTTCTACAGCCATATCATCAAATAAATCGTTCATTTTAATTATTGCACCAAATTTTTTGCGTTTATCATCTAAACTTTGCCATCTTGGCTGGAATATTTTAGGGTCATATTCTTGCCCTTCTACTCTACCAATAGCTTTATTTGTCATAATGCTTAATTTTTTGGCTACATCTTTAGGATTTTTTATCATTTGAACAGCATCCTCAACGCTGAGTCCTAAAGCCTCTAAATATTCTGAGGTTTTACCATTAGCTTTTGAATATAAAACATCATCAATTAATGTTCTTCTTGATAAATCATCATCATTGTTAAAATCAGGTAGTTTCCTTTTTATTTTTTTTATTTCATGAAATTCAGAATCTCCTGCTAAAGCCTTAGCTTTTTCTTTTAAATGTGTACGATAATTACCGATAACAGTGTTCATTTCGTCTAATATGTAACCATCTATTTTATCTTCTTTTAAATGTCTAATCACTTTATCATAATCTTTTTCAGATTTTGGCTTTCCACCCATATATTTAATGACATAGTCGTTTAAAATCCCTCCTGGATTTTCATTAAGTTCTTTTCTTTCAGCTTGATAGTTTGTTTTGATATTTTGTCTTAATGTCGCAATTTTTTCTTTGAGAGTTTCTATTTCTGAAGGAGCATTTGGAGTTTTGACCTCGTTTGTAGCATTTTGAACAGCTTCTTGTGTATTATGTACAGTTTCTGTAACAGCCTTTTGTGTAGCCTTTGCACCTTTGCCTTTTGTTGCAAGATAAATTCCGACAGCTGCCAAGGCTGTCAAGCCGGTACCTACAATAACTGCCGTTTTGGTTGGAAAAGACTTCGTTTTCTCGTCTGTCGTCTTTGGTTGTTGTTTGATTGGTTGAGTATTGTTGACTTGAGATACATTGTTCATAGATACAGGCATAGTCTAACTCCTATAATTTTCCACTATATCTATACTAAAACACGTAATTATATAAATTTGCCCCGTCCTATCATATAGGGCATTATAACACGATTTCAGCCTTATCAAATTCAACTTAATATTTAGTTACAAATCAAATAAAGTGATTAAGAGTTAAGTGACTAAGTTATTA
>USCK01000104.1 GCA_900553205.1 uncultured bacterium
AATCCCATAGCGTAAGCGACTGTTAAAGCTGCAAGTGCATTATAAACACTGAACATACCGTTCATTGATAAATGAACATTGTATTTTTGTTCAGGGGTTTTACAAATGAAAGATACACCTTTTGGAGAGAAGGAAATATCACTTGCTGAAATTGTTGCATCGTTTTTTACTCCATAAGTATAGAGTTTTACTCCGTCTTTTAATACTGCTTTAAATTTTTCTGCATAAGAATCATCATTATTGATAACGGCAACATCACCTGATTTTAGACGTTCAAATAACATTGCTTTTGCATTGAAATATCTTTCCATAGTGATGTGATAATCCAAATGATCTTGAGTTAAGTTTGTAAGAACTGCACAGTTAAAATCACAAAAACCTACTCTGTTTTGTACCAAAGAATGAGAGCTTACTTCCATAGCAACATTATTAATATGAGCCTCATCTTTAATCATTTTCAAAACATGTTGTAATTCAGGAGCTTGAGGGGTTGTATGTTTTGCCTCTTTATAATCACTGCTTGATGACAATTTATAACCTAATGTTCCGATTAACGCACACTTATCACCTGAAGATTCCATAATTCTTTGAACCAAGTGTGTAACTGTAGTTTTACCGTTAGTACCTGTAACTCCGATTAGATTTAAGTCTTTAGAAGGAGCACCGAAGAATCTGTTTGCTAACCCCGCGATAGATTGTTCTGCAGACGATACGATAATTTCAGGAACATCTAAATCTAATTTTGTTTCGCACATAACAGCAACAGCACCTTTTTTTACTGCATCAGCTGCAAAATTATGCCCATCAACATGTTCACCTCTTAAACAAACAAATATATCACCAGTTTTTGCTGTTTTGGAATTGTAGTTTACCCCAGTAACTTCAACATTTTCATCATAATTATATTTATCAACTACTTCTACATCTTTAATCAATTCAGAAAGTTTCATATTATATCTTCTCCTTTGTCTTCGCATTATGTTTATCAGGTGTAAGATTCATAATACTTGCAACCTGAGAGGCAATAGCCTTGAATATTGGTGCAGCAACCGTACTTCCCCAAATCTCACCACCTTGTGCAGAATCGACAACAACATAAATCAAAACCTGAGGATCTGTCGCAGGTAAATAACCTACGATAGAGGTATAAAGTTTATCAGTATAACCTGCGCCATTTTCTTTTGGTTTATGTGATGTACCTGTTTTAGCTGCAATATAATAATCTTCCATTTTTATTGGAGATTTTCCTTTTTCTATACTTTCGGTTAATAATTGAGTAACAACTTTTGCGTGTTCAGGAGTCATTACTTGGATATGTTTAATTCTTTCAGCAGCTTCCTCTTGAGAATATTTGATAACATGTGGAGTTACCCTTGTTCCGTTATTAGCCAATGCAGAAACAGCTGAAACCAACTGAATAGCAGTAACAGAAGAGCCATAACCGTACCCCATACAAGCATGGTCAGAAACATCCCATTTGCTCGCAGGTTTTAGCAATCCAACAGATTCTCCCGGTAAATCTATACCCGTTTTTCGTCCAAAGCCGAATTTTTGTAAAATATCATGGAACTCACCTGAAGTCATTGTTTGTGCAATCTTTACAGCACCAACATTACTTGAGTGTTGAAAGAAGTACACAAGGTCAATCATACCTGGAGCACCTTTTTGTTTGTAGTCGTAATTGCTGATTGTCCACCAACCGATTTTTATACGACCTGTATCGTTAATCTTGGTATATTTGTTTATTTTTCCAAGCTCCATAGCTGAAGCTACAGTAATTGTTTTAAAGGTTGAACCAGGAGGGAAGATATCTGTTAATGTCCAATTCTTTGTTTGTAACATAGAGGCTGGGGGAAAATTATTCGGATCATAGAACGGATAAACAGCATAAGCTAAAATTTCCCCATTCTTTGGATTCATAACAATAACAGCACCTCTTTGCGCCTTGAATTTTGCTACAGCATGATCCAATTCTCTTTCACAAATATGCTGAATTGCAGTATCAATAGTAAGCGTTACATCTTCACCTTTTAAAGGTTCTGTTGCTGCGACAGGGTCTGTAGAGAATGTATAAATAAGATTCCCTGAAGGTGTCTTTTCAACATTCGGACGCTGTGTAACATGTTCTAATTTGTCTTTTGCGGTATATTCTACCCCTGCAGAAACATCTGCATCTAAGTTGTAATATCCTAACACATGAGAAGCTAAACAACCTTGAGGATATACTCTGATACTCTTTTTATCAATAGGAATTTCTCTTAAACATAGCTTGGCAATAGCATCACGTTCTGATTTGCCGACACCTTTTTTCAGAAGGATTACAGGCTCGTTTTTTTGTGCCTCAAACTTAGCTAATAATGTTGCCGGTTGCATTTTTAAAATAGGTGCAAGAGCTTTGGCTAATTCTTCTTTGGTATGTATTTTGTCATCAAAGTCTTTAGGCCTGGCATACACATCATAGTAAACCATATCTGTTGCCAGTTTTATACCGTTACGGTCGTATATGTCGCCACGCATAATAAATGAACGAGAAGTTCTTTGACGTTTTGCCTTTGCTCTATAGTGTTTTACATCAAGAATTTGGATACAAAACAAGTGACATATCAACAAAAACGCAAATAATGCGAATAATTTTTGCGTATTAACAAGCCTTCTATTAAAAACTTTTATTCTTTTATCTTTTATTTTAAATAAATCATCTCTCACGATGAAAATTTTACCACAACATACTTTTTAAGACAAAAGTATTACTTTTGTTTAAGCATAAAAAACAAGAGAAAGTTTTACAAAAATATACATATATCTGTGCTAGATTCTTTAGTATGAGTAAACAATATGTTCCATTACATTTGCACACAGAATATTCACTTCTTGACGGTGCTATCAGAATAAAAGATTTATGCGAATTTGCAAAAGAAAACGAAATGCCTGCAGTCGCAATTACTGACCATGGTGTTATGTATGGTGATATGGAGCTTTATACCACTGCAAAAGAAGCAGGAATCAAACCTATTTTGGGATGTGAATTTTATGTGCACGACGGAGATATTGAAGAACGTGACAAAAACAATAACCCTTGTTATCACCTTGTACTACTGGCAAAAGATAAAAAAGGTTACGCTAATATTATTAAACTGACCTCAACAGCTTGGTGTAAAGGTCGTTATGTAAAACCTCGTATAAATTGGGAATTGATACAAAAGCACCACGAAGGTTTAATCTGTCTTTCGGCCTGTCTTGGTGGGGAAGTTTTGCAAGCCTTGTTGAAAAACGATATGGAAAAAGCAAAGGGTATTGCAAAAAGATACCATGATTTGTTTGGTGATGATTATTATATTGAGCTTCAAGACCATGGTATGGAGGAACAAAAACAAACCAACCCTCAACTTATTCAAATCGCCAAAGAACTTGGTATAAAAATGGTTATCACGAATGACTCTCACTATTTGAGGAGAGAAGATGCCGATATGCATGATACTTTGCTGTGTATGCAAACCAACAGTGATAAAGATGACCCAAATAGATTTCATTTTCCTAGTAATGAATTTTATGTAAAAAATGCTGAGCAACTAAGGGATTCATTCCGTTGGATGGATAGCGAAACCTTTGACGAATGTATCCAAAACACAGTTGACATTGCAGAAAAATGCCATTTAACATTAGAGCTTGGGAAAAGCCCTCTACCTGATTATAAAGTACCTGCTAACCATACGATTGAATCTTATTTGGAATATTTGGTTTTTGAAGGTGCTAAAAAAAGATACGGAGAAATCAGTCCTGAATTAAAAGAGCGTATAGATTATGAGCTTGGCGTAATCGAACAAATGGGATTTGCAGCATACTTCCTTATCACATGGGATTTCATTCACTATGCAAAAACTCATGGGATTCCGGTAGGTCCGGGTCGTGGTTCTGCAGCAGGTTCTGTTGTTGCATACACTCTTGAGATTACGGACTTAGACCCTATTCAGCACAAACTGTTGTTTGAAAGATTCTTGAACCCAGAACGTTTCACCATGCCCGATATTGATATCGACTTTTGTATTGAACGACGTGGCGAGGTTATTGACTATGTAACTCGAAAATATGGTGAGGACAGAGTTTGTCAGATTATCACTTTTGGTACTTATGCAGCTAAAGCAGCATTTAAAGGTATTGCAAGAATCCTTAAAATTCCGTTTGCAGAAAGTAACAGACTTGCAGGTTTGATAGACCCTGCAATAGAACTTGCACAAAGTATAAACGAGAAAGCAAAAACTCTTAAACAAGCGATGCAATATGACGGCTCTGAGTTGAAAGCATTGTATGATAAAGATGAACAAATCATGATTGACCCGATAGAAGGCAAAACTGTCGGTATGAAAAAACTCATTGATTTGGCTGTCGGTATTGAAGGGATAAAGAACAATACAGGTACTCACGCAGCAGGGGTTATTATTGCACCGAAGCCTCTTGATGAGATTTTGCCAGTTCAACCGTCTAAAGACGGTATTATCCAAACAGGTTATCCTCCTCACGATGTTACAGAGGTTTTGAGTCTATTAAAAATGGACTTTTTGGGGTTACGAAACCTTACAACAATATACAAGACTGTTGATCTGATAAAAAAACGGCAAGATATAGATGTTGATATCAACAATATTCCACTTGACGACAAACCAACATACGATATGCTGATGCAAGGAGATACAAACGGTGTATTCCAGCTTGAATCTCAAGGTATGAAAAACCTTGTAAAGAAACTAAAACCTGATGTTTTTGAAGATTTGGGTGCGTTAGTTGCATTGTTCAGACCGGGGCCACTTGATTCCGGCATGGTTGATGATTTCGTAGAAAGAAAACATGGTCGTCAGGCTATTACTTATGCTCACCCTTTACTTGAGCCGGTATTGAAAGATACATACGGAACTATCGTATATCAAGAACAAATTATGCAGGTTTTCCAAATATTGGCAGACTACTCATTGGGTCAAGCTGATATGGTTCGTCGTATGATGGGTAAGAAAAAAGTCGATGAAATGGAAAAACAAAAAGGTAAGTTCATCGAACGTTCTGCCACACATGGTATGTCAGCAAAAGATGCAGAAGCCTTGTTTAACCAAATCCTGTCTTTCGCTTCATACTGTTTCAACCGAAGCCACTCTGCAGCTTATGCGTTTGTTGCTTATCAAACTGCATTCTTGAAATGTCACTATCCTGTAGAATATTTATCAGCACTACTTTCCAGTGTTACAAACGATACTGAAAAAACTCAATTATATATTGAAGAAGCTCAAAAATACGGCATCAAGGTTTTGCCACCTGATATCAACAAATCTTATCTGCAATATACACCTGACGAAAACAATATCAGATTCGGTTTGGCAGCTATCAAACAGGTTGGTGAAGGGGTTGTTGAAGAAATTATCAAAGAAAGAGAAGAAAACGGCGATTTCAAAGATATTTTTGATTTCTGTAAACGTTTAGACCCTAAACATGTCAACAAAAGATTGTTAGAAGGCTTGATAAAAGCAGGAGCTTTTTCTACTATTGCAAAGAGCAGAAAACAGTTGTTAGAAAACCTTGAATACATTATATCTGCAGTTTCAAGAGAAGCAAAGGCAAAAGCTATGGGACAAGTAAGCCTGTTTTCTGCACTACCTGAAGATGACGGTTTTGCAGCTTCTCAATTCCAATTAGGTGGGTCTGATGAAGAGTTTGAAGACAAACAAATTCAGTTATTTGAAAAAGAGTTCTTAGGATTTTATGTCACTTCGCACCCACTGTTCTCTATCAGAGATAAGTTGCCATTCTTGATGACACATAAGGTATCTGAATTGGCAGAAAAGCCGAATGACACAGCTGTTACTATATGTGGTCTTATTACTGCAGCAAGACAAATTCCAACAAAGAAAGACCCTACTAAATTCATCAAGTTTATGACTTTAGAGGATTTGACGGGAAAAGTTGAATTGGTTGCATTCAACAAAACTATTCAAGAATATAATGACTTTTTACAACTTGAACAAAAGGTTATTATTTCAGGTAAAATTCAACACAGAACAGAAGATCAAACAAGTGTTTTGATAGATAATGTCAAACCTGTTGATAACTCTAATTTGGTTACTATAACTGTTAAACAGGAACTGAAATATGAAGAACTTTGCGCAATAAAAAATATCTTGGCAGCGCACCATGGTTCTGACCCAGTGTTGTTTAATGTTTTGGAAACCAATGACAGAATATTAACTGCATCTATGTTTTGGGTTGCTGCATCTAACGAACTTACAAACCATTTGAGAAAACTCTTCAATGACCAACAAATAGATATTTCAATAAAATCAATGGATTCACCAAGCAGAAGCTCTAATGCCGAGGAAGAGGAAGAAGAACCCTCTACTGTGTAATTCTTTGAAATGAATAAGTTATTAAGACATCACAAATGTCAGTATAAATTTAACTAAAAAACGACCACTTATAAGTGGTCGTTTTTTATAATAATATATTTTAATCCTTTCTTTACTTAACTTGTACTTACTTAACTTAATTATGAGAACAATTTGAAGGTTCTATCAACATT
>USCK01000105.1 GCA_900553205.1 uncultured bacterium
CGCAACGTGTATAACGTGTGGAAGCATTTCACCTGCAACTTTGTGCATAACAGGTATCATTAATAATAAACCTTGAGATGCTGTGTAAGTTGAAGTTAAAGAACCGGCAGCTAAAGAACCGTGAACAGCACCAGCTGCACCAGCTTCAGATTGCATTTCTGCAACGCTTACTTCTTTACCCCAGATGTTTTTTTTGTGTTGTGATGCCCATTCATCAATCCATTCACCCATTGTAGATGAAGGAGTGATTGGGTAAATTGCGGAAACTTCGCTTAATGCATACGCAACGTGCGCTGCAGCGTAGTTACCGTCAACTGTTATAGTCTTTTTCGACATAAAGATCCTCCTTGTTGTAATCTTTTTCTCTCATTCCTGTGTAACTATAATTTTATACTTAAAAAAATAACGCAAATATACTTTGATTACAACTTAAATTTTATACCAAAACCGAAATATTAAGAAATTTACATGGTTTTGTAAACTTTTTACAAAAAGTCTGAATTTTCATCATTAAGATAACTTAACATTCTTGAAAAGTAAGAATATGTAGGGTATTATTATGTTGAGTATAAAATCGGGAGAGGATTAAATTTTATAAATGAATTCAAACTATTTTCAACTTCTACTTAATGATATGAAGAAACTATGGAAAGGTCTGAACGTTCCACAACGTTTTGCTTTGATAGTTTTGTTATTGGCAACTGTTGTCCTTTCTACGATTTTTATTGTAAAGTCCTTTGAACCTGATTTGACCGTTTTATATTCTGATTTGGCAGAATCAGATGTTGCTACAATTACAGAAAACCTCAAGAAAAACGGTTATTCCTACAAATTATCCGATGATAAAAAAACAATCCTTGTTCCTGCAAGTCAAAAAGACGAAATGCGTCTATATGTTGCAGAAAATGATTTGATTCAAAATTCAAATCCGGGGTTTGAGTTATTAGACAATATGCAACTTGGTTCTACAGATTTTAAAAACAACTTGACTAAACAAAGAATATTCCAAGGTGAATTGACTCGTTCTATTGAAAAAATGGAAGGAGTTAAGAGTGTAAGAGTTCAGCTTGCACAACCTGAACGTTCTATTTTTGAAGATAAAGACGAAATTCCGTCAGCATCAGTTATGTTGATTCTTGATTCAGGGTACAAGTTAAAAGCATCTCAAGTAAAAGCTATAAAAAACTTGGTTGCGTATTCTGTTCCAAGATTAACTCCTGAAAAAGTGTTTATTACAGATCAATTCGGTAACAGTTTATCAGATGAAACTTCAAAAAACTCTAACGATATGGAATCTTTCAAAGCAGGTGTAGAAAAGGATACAGCAAAAAAAATTACCTCTGTATTAGAAGAAATAGTAGGTCGTGGTAATGTATCGGTTCAAGTTAATGCTGATATAGATTTTAATTCTGCTAAAGCTACTATTGAAAGATATATACCTTTGGATGAAAAAGGTGAAGGTGTTCTTACAAGTACGCAAAGTGAGATTGAAAATTATGAAAATCCAAACAATAATAATCAAGCTCAACAACAACCTCAAAATCCTAATGCAGGAGTTCCTAATAAGAATTTGAACTATGCAAAAGAAAAGAATTCTACAAGTTACAGCGTATCAAAAGAAGTTAAACATATTGTTTATGCTCCGGGAACTGTGAAGAGATTAACTATCGCTGTTGCCGTGAACAAAATTTTGACAAAAGCAGAAAAAGACGAGCTTCAAAACCTTGTATTATCTGCTGCAGGTGTTGATTATGACAGAGGCGATGTAATCACTGTTTCTGGTTTGCAGTTTGAAGCTATTGCAGACGACAAAAAGAAACAAGAAGCATTAGCTAAGAAAAACGCTAAAGATACAATGTTTGAATATTTTGCGGTAAAACTTGGTCCTTCTATTGTGGTTTTGGTATTAGGTTTGTTTGCAATAACTTTATTAAAAAATCTTGTTTCTCGCTTGCCTCATTATGATGTTCAACAAAACATTTTAGACGAGCCTGATGAAGACGAGGATTTGGCTATCGGTGCTCCTGACGATGTCGATGCACCACTCAAGCTCGACAAGCTCGGGAACTTGCTAGATTCGGGATATCCGTCCTTGAATTTTGATAGAGATGATACTCAAGCAACATTACAAGATATCGAAATTTCAAGACAAGAGCAAAGTATCAATACTTTGAATGAAGCAATTTTGGCTGACCCTGAAGCTGCAGCTAAAGTATTAATGTCGTATATTAAAGAATAATTATAAGGAAATAAATAACAATGGCACAAGGTAATTCCCTACCGACACAACAACAGAATGATAGAGCAAAGAGTCCAGCAAAAACAAAGGATACAGGTTCTAAATTGTTATTACGTCCTTCTCAAAAAGTTGCAGCGTTATTGATTCTTTTGGGTGCAGAAACAGCGACAGAGGTTTTGAAGCATATTACTGATCCTAATATTTTGGAACAAATAACATTAGATATTGCTAACTTAAACAAAGTTCCTGATGACGAGTTGAATGTTTTGTTAGATGAATTCAGAACCGTATTCAAGGCAAGTAACCTTATTGCAACAGGTGGTACTGAATACGCTAAAAAATTGTTGTCAAATGCTTATGGTGCTGACGAAGCTACAGAAATGATGGACAAATTGGGTTCAATGATAAACACCAATCCGTTCTATTTTTTGAATGATGTTGACCCAAGCCAATTTGCAACAACATTTTCGGGTGAAAACCCTCAGTTGTTGGCACTTATTATGGCATATCTAAAACCTGCACTATCTGCACAAATACTTGCTGCACTTCCTAACAAAGTCCAAAAACAAGTATCAATGAAAATCGCAGAAATGAATACAACAAACCCTGAAATTTTATCTGAAATTGAAGATGTTGTAGAAAAGAAATTCTCAACATTTGTTGTTCACGATTTCTCAAAAGCCGGTGGTGTGGAATATTTGGCAAGTATCATGAATCACTGTGACAGGTTTACAGAAAAAAATATTATGGAATTTTTGGAAGCAAAAGATTCTATTCTTGCGCAAAGTGTACGTGATCTAATGTTTGTATTTGAAGATATTATTATCCTCGATGATAGAGCAATACAAAGAGTTTTGCGTGAGGTTGATTCAAGAGAGCTTGCTCTTTCTATGAAGGGTACAAAAGAGGAAATTAAAGAAAAAATCTTTAAGAATATGTCAGAAAGAGCACAAGCAATGTTGCAAGAAGATATTGAATATTTAGGTCCTGTTAGAGCAAGAGAAGTTCAAGACGCTCAAACGAAGATTGTTGCAACCATAAGAGCATTAGAATTATCCGGAGAAATTACTATTTCTAGAGGCAATGCAGAGGACGAATTAATTGAGTAGGATTACAAATAAAAATGTAAAAATTGGAGATAATTATGTTCTTCCACTGAAGCAAAAATCAATCAGCAAGTATGAAGCTAAAGTTGAATCTTTGTTGAATGATGTTGAGGTGGAAAAAAAACGTTTGTTAGAGCAAGCCGAACTTGATGCTCAAAATATTCGTACTCGTGCAGAATTGTCCGTAAAAGATGCAGATTCAAAAGCAGAAGAAATTATCAATAATGCTAAAGATGAAGCAGTAAGAATAATCAAACAGGCAGAAGAAGAACAAGAACAAATAAAAGCTGAAACAGCGAATATCAAAAAACAAGCTTATGAAGAAGGTTTCAATCAAGGGCATACAGACGGAATGGAAAAGTTCAAAACTGATGCAGCAGAAGTTTTAAAATCCTTAGATACATTAGCAGCATCGTCTTTTGATATAAAACATAATATTGTTAAATCTGCTGATTTGGATATTGTAGAACTTGTTATTGCAATAGCTAGAAAAGTAACCTCAAGAGCTTTTGATGAAGATATGCTTAAAGAAATTACATTGTCGGCTATTTCTCAACTCAAAAATCGAGAAGAAATTACAATAATAGTAAGTCCGAAATTGGTAGAGAATATAATCAAACTTTCAGAAGAATTTAAGCAAGAATTGCCACAAGTAAAGAATATAAAAATAATAGAAGATGCTGCTTTATCTACTGACGGTACGATTGTAGAAACTCCTCTTTCAAGAGTTGACAGCAGGGTTTCTTCTCAAATAGATGAAATAGCAGCAAGGTTAATTAATGGTGTAACAGATGACCTTCGACAAGAATAAATGTCTGGAAATAATTAATAATACAAATTCAATAAAAGAAATTGGAAAAATTACTGAAATTATTGGTTTGATAATTGAGGCTGACGGGCCGAAGTCCTCAATAGGTGATTTGTGTTATATATATAATTCTCACAATTCAAAACCTGTGTGGGCAGAGGTTGTAGGTTTTAAAGAAAACAGAATTCTTCTTATGCCACTAGGCTCTATGGAAGGTATCCAACCAGGTGCAATAGTTGTAAATACAGGTTCCTCGTTAAGAGTTTCTGTTGGTGAACAGCTTTTAGGCAGAGTTCTTGATGGGCTAGGCAATCCAATAGACACACTTGGACCTGTTAATTGTTTTGATACACGTTCAATTTATGCAGAAGCGATAAATCCATTGAAAAGAAAGCGTATAGATGAGGCACTTTCTCTTGGACTAAAATCTGTAGATGGATTTATCACTGTCGGAAAAGGTCAGCGTTTAGGTATATTTGCAGGTTCAGGTGTTGGTAAAAGTACGACTATTGGTATGATAGCCAAAAATACTACTGCAGATTTGAATGTTATAGCATTAATCGGTGAACGTGGACGTGAGGTAAGAGAATTTATAGAAGAAATCTTAGGTCCTGAAGGTATGAAACGGTCTATAGTTGTTGCTGCAACATCAGAACAACCTTCTCTTGTAAAAATAAAAGCTGCATTTGTTGCTACAACTATTGCAGAATATTTCAGAGATAAGGGTAAAGATGTTCTGTTTATGCTTGATAGTGTTACTCGTATTGCAATGGCGCAAAGAGAAGTCGGGCTGGCTGTCGGTGAACCTCCTGCAACAAGAGGTTATACACCTTCTGTGTTTGCAATGATGCCAAAACTGATGGAAAGAGTCGGTAACAATGATAAAGGTACAATTACAGGGCTATATACAGTTCTTGTAGAAGGTGATGATTTTAATGAACCGATATCAGATACAGCAAGAAGTATTCTTGACGGTCACATTATGTTGTCAAGAGATTTGGCGCACAAAAACCATTATCCTGCAGTTGATGTGTTGCAATCATTGAGTAGGGTCATGCCGGATATTACAACACCTGAACATAGAGCGGCAGCCGGGAAAATAAGAAATCTTTTAGCAGTTTATAAAAAGAACGAAGATTTGATTAATATTGGGGCTTATGTTAAAGGCACAGACCCGGCCTGTGATGAAGCTATTGCAAAAATGGACAGAATTAACGAATTCTTATGCCAAACAACAGATTACAAATCAGATTATGAAACTACAATACAAGAGCTTATGGCGTTAGTATAATAGATAAGTTTAATAAAATTAAAGTTATGAATTTTTCAAAATGCTTTTTGCTAAACTAATAGTATTTAGTTCATTTTTCATATTAGGAAAAGCCTTTTTTAGCAATTCAATAAGAGCAGCTTCTTTAATTTCAAATTTTAAATCAAATTTATTTCTAGATTTTGCAAGTTGGGCTGCTGTTGTAAACATATTTTGTAGTTCTAAAGCATCTTTATCTGTCATTTATTTTTCCCCTTGCAGTATTTAGAATATCATAAAAGTTTTCTTGTATATCATTATTAATAATGCTAAATTCATCTTTTACACCAAAGGACACAATAATTGGTGCATATTCATATCCATTATAAAACATTGTCCATTCATCTACAATACATCTATATTTGTTCCAAAACTTATCGATACTTTTGTAATACCTTCTAATAATATCTTCTTCCGGAACATTATGTCCACCATTTCTAACTCTATTTTTTACACGCTCTATACACTTTGTACAATTTGCTAAAAAAGAATAAATTAGAATTATTTTATAATTTTGCGATTTTGCTTTTTTATAATTTTTATTATATTATTACCTGACAATGTAGATTCAATAGCGAAAGAAATATTCTTTTCTTGCAAAATAAAGTTTTCCTGCTGAAATAGGAACACTATTAATAGCATTAGGACAAATTTCTTTTGCTATATCATCTGCATTAAGAAATTCTAAATTTTTTTCTTTCAACAAAATTTCAGCGAGGGTACTTTTACCACTACCATTGGCTCCTGCAATAATATATAAACTATTTTGACTGCATTCCATAGTTTCATAATATCATAAATTTTAAAAGAGTAGTATGTAAATGTAATCTCTTTACCCGAAAAACGGAATGAAGATTTTGTAATAAAGAATCAATGATGCGAGAACTAAAATCCAACCACTGATTTTGAGCAAGATTTCAGAAAACTCTGCAACTTTTCCGAATTGTTTGATAATAGAAGTAAACACCCCTGCAACTACAAGAATAATACCTTGTCCTAAAGAAAATAAGAACAACATTAGAGTTGCAAGTATAAGGTTACTTGATATGGAAG
>USCK01000106.1 GCA_900553205.1 uncultured bacterium
TTGTTTTTAACACCTCTTTTAGTAGCGTGTAAAATCTTTATTTCTTCTTCATGAGTTAAAGTCGGAGATTCTCCTGTTGTACCTGTTACAACAATCGCATCAGAACCGTTTGTTGTTAAATATTCTGCAAGTTGTTCAACTTTTGCATAATCAACACTACCTGTAGATGTCATCGGCGTTACCATCGCCGTAATCACTTCCCCAACATTAAACCTCATATTTAATACCTCTTTCCTTATTATCAACTGTATTATAAAACAAATAGATAATTTGGGTTGTAAAAAAATATTAAATTCTGAAATTTCAAAAAGTTTATGGTATATTAGAACAATATATGACTTAGGAGGAAACAAGTATGGAGAAATTAGCAGATATTGGTGTATTCGGTGGTTCTGGCTTTTATAGCTTTTTAGAAAATATTGAAGAAGTAAAAGTCGAAACTCCTTATGGCATGCCAAGTGACAGTTTATTTATAGGACAGGTTGGAGCACACAAAGTAGCTTTCATGCCACGTCATGGCAGAAGTCATACTATACCACCTCATTTGTTAAACTATAGAGCAAATGTTTGGGCTATGAAGCATGTTGGTTGTGACAGAGTTATTTCTCCGTGTGCTGCAGGTAGTTTGCAAAAGCATGTAGAACCTGGTAGCTTTGTAATTTGTGACCAATTCGTAGATTGGACAAAAGGTCGTCCTTCAACTTTCTTTGATGGGCCTATCGTTACTCACCCTTCCCCTGCAGATTTATATTGTCCTGAGCTTAGAGAATTGGCAATCAAAACAGGTAAAGATTTGGGTATCAAAATTCATGAAACCGGTACTGTTGTTGTAATCAACGGCCCTAGATTCTCTACAAAAGCAGAATCTAAATTCTTTACAAACCAAGGTTGGGAAGTTATAAATATGACAGCATTCCCTGAAGCATACCTTGTAAAAGAATTAGATATGTGTCCATTAAATATTTCATTGATTACAGACTATGATGCAGGGTTGGTAGGTGATGTTCCTCCTGTATCTCACCAAGCAGTAATAGAAGTATTTAATAATAATGTAGCTAACTTGAAGAAACTATTATTCGCAATGATTGAAAACATTCCTGTTGAAAGAGCTCATTGTGATTGTGCTAATACCAAGGCAAAATCAAGAGCTTAGGTAATATAGGAGAAGGAGTATAATGATAAGATTTCCTATGTTATTAAAGGCTGTAAACAATATTTTCAACATGTTTTATGTGTTGATAATCCTAAGAATCTTTATGTCATGGATTCCGAGCATAGATTGGGAACAACAACCTATCAAGTTTGTAAGAGAATTTACAGATGCGTATCTTGATGTATTCAGAAGATTTGTACCTCCTCTTGGAGGACTTGATTTCTCGCCGATTATAGCAATTATTGTTCTTCAAATTTTGCAAGGACTTATTACAGGTGCTATCGGAAATTTATAATTAAAATACAGCATTTGGGGGAGTGGGTTTTTTATTAGTCCTGTTATTCTAGAAAAAAGAAGAATTAGTAGGGAGAATTATGTACGCATATAAGGATAGTGTAGATTATAGCTATGGAACAACTTCGTCTTACAGAACACATCAAGACAGACGTTCTTTACATTCTGTACATGAAAGAGCTTATAAAAAGCATAATGTACAAAAAAAATCAAAGAAAAAACGTTCATTAATTTCGTCAATATTTGTATTGACAGTTTTTGCCTTGTTTACTTTTGTGGTAATGCCTTTTAGTTATAAAACCGTCCAAAATATGTTTTGGCTTGATAAAACGGCACCATTTACAAATAAAGGGGTTGAATCTCCACTTGTAACAACATCATTCTATCGCTCAGGTGCAAATTTGCAATCAATTTTATTCCCAACTGTCGAGTATCTTAATAATGATATGTTTTTGAACCAAAGACTCTTGGCTCCTACTTTGTATAGTAAAAAATACGCAGTTGATATGTATCAGTCTGACAGAATGACGGATTTAGAAAATCAGTTAAAAGGTTTGAATAAAGCATTTCCTTCAATAAAACCTGCAATTTATGTTTGGTCTTTTGAAACAGGAAAATACGCAGCTATAAATGAAGATAAAGTTTATCCTGCAGCAAGTATTATTAAGATTCCTGTGTTGGTTCAGCTGTTTAAATCTATTGAAGCTAACCAAGTATCAATATATGATGAAATGACATTGACACATTATTACAGAGCTTCAGGCTCAGGTGATATGCAATACGCTCAAGACGGTAGAAAATACTCTCTTGATGAACTTGCAAGAGTTATGATTCAAAATTCTGACAACTCTGCTACAAATATGCTGATGTCAAAAGTTGGTGGTATGGACGATGTAAATACAGGTATCAGATCTTGGGGGTTGAAAAATACTCATATCAAAACTTGGTTGCCTGATTTGACAGGTACTAATACAACTACAGCTTATGATATGGCTAAAATATTGTACAACTTAGAAAATACATCTTTCTTGAATGTTAATTCTAGAGAAGATATTATCAAATATATGAGCAAGGTTAAGAATAACAGACTTATTCAAGCAGGCTTGCCTCAGGGCGTTCCATTTGTTCACAAAACAGGTGATATTGGTACTATGTTAGGAGATGCAGGAATCGTTTATCTGCCTTCAGGACAACATTATATCGTAGTTATATTGGCAAAACGTCCACATAATGATCCTGCAGGTGTAAACTTTATAAAATCAGCTTCTGCTCTAATATATTCAGAAATGGTTAATGTGAAGTAAACATTCGTTCTTCAACAAGTCCACATAATATATGTCCAATCATTATTTGCGCTTCTTGAATGTTTGGAGTGTATGTTGAAGGTACTTTTATAATATACTGGCATGTTTTATCTAGAGGACAGTCATGATTTCCTATGAGTCCTACTGTGATGATATCCATTTTGTTTGCTTCTTCAACGGCTTCTATTATATTTTCAGAATGCCCTGAAGTTGATATCGCTATAAACACATCACCAGTCTTACCATTAGCTTGAATTTGTCTAGCAAAAGATTTATTATATCCATAATCATTACTTATTGCAGTTAATAAGGGTGAGTTTGTGTTCAATTCTATTGCAGCAAGAGGAGGTCTGTCAAAATTGAACTTGGAAACCAGTTCACCTGCGATATGTTGAGCATCACCAGCCGAACCTCCGTTTCCTGCTGTCATTACTTTGTTACCTTTTTGGTAAGCTTGAACAATTACATCTGCAATTTCGTTTATTTTGTTAATGATATTATCATCGTTCAAAATAATTTGTTTGGTTTTTATACTTTGTTCAATATAATTTTTTATGTTCATAAACCACCTTTTTTAATATAACTTTACATTATTTTAGCATAAAATCCAGTTTTTATAAATAAAGTATATAGATAATATATACGATTTTAAAATAACTATACAATTTAATCAAAAAAGGCAATTCTCAGAGAAAAAATTTCTTTATATAAATATGGGAATTAAGGAATTAATAATCAGTTTAATATTCAATCAACGAATGTATTTAGTTTCAGCAACTGTAGCTATTAGAAACTAACAAAAAAGATTCTTTTTATACTCTCTTTTAATATCCTCGTGTTTATTTAATGCTGTCATTCACTAAATGACAGCTTTTTCTTTGTGGGTGTTTGGGTTTGCCAGTTTTGCACAATAAAGAGCTAAGTTTAAATTTTGTCTATTTGCGACACATCTGCGACACTAAAATTTTTTCTTGACTGATAGTTACTATCAACTTGTACTATAATATATGTAAGAGAGTTTAGAAAGGATATAGTATGCAAAATATTTTAAATAGAATTAATTCTCCTGCTGATGTGAAAAAGCTATCTATTAGCGAAATGGAAGCTTTATCTCAAGAGATAAGAGAAGCAATTATCAAAAAGGTAAATACAACAGGTGGACACATGGCACCAAATCTAGGCATTGTAGAAACAACAATCGCTTTACACTATGTATTTAATTCACCTAAAGATAAAATCGTATATGATGTTTCTCACCAATGTTATACTCATAAATGTTTAACTGGTAGAAAAGAAAGTTTTACCACACCTGAAACATACCTAAAATATTCAGGATATACTAATCCTAAAGAAAGCGAACACGACTTATTCGTTGTTGGACATACATCAACTTCTGTAAGTTTAGCAACAGGTGTTGCTAAAGCAAGAGATTTGAAAGGAGAAACAGGTAATGTAATTGCGTTAATAGGTGATGGTTCTCTAAGTGGTGGAGAAGCTTTTGAAGGTCTTGATAATGCTGCAGATTTAAATAGCAATATTATTATTTTAGTAAACGATAATGAAATGTCTATTGCAGAAAACCATGGAGGTTTGTACGGCAATCTTAAACTTTTACGAGAAACTAAAGGTAATGCTGAATGTAATTTCTTTAAATCATTAGGCTTTGAATACTTATACCTTGAAAACGGTCACGATTTCAATGAACTTATCCAAACCTTTAATAAAGTTAAAGATACAAACCACCCTGTAGTTATACATCTACACACAACAAAAGGAAAAGGACTACCTCAAGCTGAAGAAAATAAAGAAAAATTCCATTGGGTTTCTCCTGGAATACTTGATGAAAAGACTCCTGTTGATACTTCTGAAAATTATACAACCGTAACAAAAGAATATATCTTAAACAAAATCAAACAGGACAAAACTGTTTTTGCTATCTCAGCAGCAACTCCAGGTGCGTATGGATTTACCCCTGACTATAGAGCAAAGCTTGGTAAAAATTATACTGACGTTGGTATTGCAGAAGAACACGGTATTGCTTACGCATCAGCAATGGCTAAATGTGGAGCAAAACCAATATTCCCTGTTTTAAGTTCTTTCGTACAAAGAACGTATGACCAACTCTCTCAAGATTTATGTCTTAATAATTCTCCTGCGACATTATTAGTATATTGGGGAGGTATTTCCGGAGCTGATATGACACATTTAGGTTGCTTTGATATTCCATTAATTAGCAATATTCCTAATATGGTTTACTTAGCTCCGACTTGTAAAGAAGAATATCTAGCAATGTTAGATTGGGCGGTAGAACAAACAAACCACCCTGTTGCAATTAGAGTGCCTTTTAGTAACTTTATTATAACGGGTAAAGAATATTCAAAAGATTATTCAAATCTTAATAAATATCTTGTTGAACAACAAGGTAAGGATATCGCAATTATAGGTGTTGGTGATTTCTTTGAATTAGGTAAAAAAGTTGCTAACATACTAAAAGATAAAGGCATCAATGCAACATTAATAAATCCTAGATATATTACAGGAATAGATACCGAATTATTAAACCAATTAAAAGAAAATCATAAAACAGTTATAACCCTTGAAAATGGTATTCTTAATGGAGGTTTTGGTGAAAAAATTGCGAGTTTCTATGGAGATTCTAATATCAAAGTTCTTAACTTTGGTGCTAAAAAAGAATTTACGGATAGAGAACCTCTTGATAAACTTTATGAAAAATACCATTTAACACCTGAACTTATAGTTCAAGATATTGAACAAGTTTTATAAATAAGAAACAGGGTTGATATAATATCAACCCTGTTTTTTTAAAAATAATTCAAAATTTCTTTTAAATCTTTATTTTTTATAACTACACTAGCTTCTTTTTCCAAAATAGGTTTTCCACAAAAAGAAACTCTGTTATCAGCATACCTGAACATACTCAAATCATTTGCACCATCTCCAACAACTAAAGTTTCTTTAAATGTTAGACCTAGCAAATTTTGTAAGGTTTTAAGCATTTCTCCTTTTGAGTAGCCAAACATCATTTCTCCACCGACTTGTCCCGTTAGCTTTCCGTCTTTTGAATGTAATATATTCGAAAATTCAGCATCAAGTCCGAGTTTTTTGGCAAAAGGAACTGTTGCATTTTTAAATCCTCCAGAAAAGCACACAACTTTATACCCTCTTTTCTTTAAGGAACATATCGTTTCTTCTGCACCATTCATTAGAGGTAAGGCTTCACAAACCTTATTAACAACATTAACATCAAGACCTTTTAACAAACTCACACGCTTAGTTAAACTCTCAAAAAAATCTAACTCACCTTGCATTGCAGAATCTGTAATCTTTTTGACTTGTTCTTCTATACCAACTTCTCTTGCAAGAAATTCTATAGTTTCACCGTCCATTAATGTTGAATCAAAATCAAATACTGCTAACTTCACTTTTACACCTATGCTGATAATTTAATATACTTAGGATTATGAACACCTTCGATTTTTTCAATTTCAGAAAGAGTTTTATCACTAACATCAGAATCAATATTTATCACCATGATTGATTCAGTTTCGTGTTTATCATTTTTCTGAACAACATTCATAGAGCCAA
>USCK01000107.1 GCA_900553205.1 uncultured bacterium
TGTGGTAATAGAGGTATTTGCTGTGATTGTGTAAGACATCACAGAGAAAACGGCGAAATCCCGGGGTGCTTCTTTACTCCTGCAGGAGAAAGAACTTGGGACAGAAGCGTAGAAAACTTCGTTAGAATTATGGCTGATAAATACAATATAAGTTTATAGAAAGGAGTCCTCAATGAAAATAATTATTGAAGGAAATGTTAAAGAAAAATCTTGTGATATCCTTGTTGTGAACCAATTCCAAGGTGAAAAAACTACAGAAGAACTTGCTAACAAATATGCTATTGAAGAAGATAAATTTGAAGGCAAATTCGGACAAACTTATTTGTTGCCAACTTATGGCAATCAACCTGCAAGAAAAGTTCTTGTTATCGGGCTTGGTAAAAAAGAAGAATTTAATACAGACAAATTCAGATTAGCTATCTATAAAGCGATTAAAAAAGCTGTTCAAATGGAAGCAAAAACAGTTGCTTTTGATATCTCTGGTGTTGATTTTGACTGGGCTGAACAGTTTGCTTACGGTTGTCATATCGGAGATTATACTTTTGATAAATATAAGACTAAAAAAGATAAAAAAGTTTCAGAAGTTTATGTAAATTGTAATGAACAAGCTTTGCGAAAAGCTGAAATAGTATGTGAAGGTATGAAGCTTACAAGAGATTTGGCTAATGAACCAGCTCAATATGCAACACCTTCAAAATTAGCAGAAATCGCTCAAAGTTTTGGTTTGGAAACAAAAATCTACGAAAAAGAAGATTGCGAAAAAATGGGAATGGGTGCATATCTTGCTGTCGCAAGAGGTTCTGCTCAAGCCCCTAAGTTTATCCATATCAAATATTCAGTACCTAACCCATCTAAAAAGATTGCAATTATCGGTAAAGGTATAACTTTTGATAGTGGTGGATTAGATATAAAACCTGCATCTTCAATGTTGACAATGCGTGATGACATGTCAGGTGCTGCTTGTGTGCTAGGTATTATGAGTAAGATTAAAGAGTTGGCTCCTAATGTTGAAGTTCATGGTATTATTGCTGCTTGTGAAAACATGCCGGGCTGTTCGGCATACAAACCTGGGGATATTTTGACAGCTAAGAACGGTAAGACAATAGAAGTCGATAATACTGATGCTGAAGGTAGATTAACTCTTGCTGATGCTCTTTGCTATGCTTCAGAATTAGGTGTTGATGAAGTCGTTGATATCGCAACTTTAACAGGTGCTTGTATGGTTGCTCTAGGCTCTGTTGCTGCAGGGGATGTAGGGAATGATGAAAGGTTCGTTCATTCTTTGATAGACTCTGCAAAAGAAGTCGGTGAAAAATACTGGGAACTTCCAATGTATGAAGAATACAAAGATTCATTAAAGAGCGATATTGCAGATATGCAAAACACAGGCTCTCGTTGGGGTGGAGCTTCTACTGCTGGATTGTTCCTTCAAGAATTCGTAAAAGATGTTAAATGGGCTCATATTGATATAGCTGGTGTAGCTTTTCATGACAAACCTATTAACGAATTTATTAAGGGTTCTGCAGGAGCAGGTGTAAGAGCATTAGCTAAATACATAATGAAATAAAATTTAATAAATTACAAAAAACAATCCCGAAGTTTTCTTTGGGATTGTTTTTTTTGAAGTTTTAAATCTAATCTACGCATTGAAGGTTTTGTAGCTTCGTTCAATATTCTTTTTAACCAAATCTTTAACAGTATCATACTCTGTTTTTAAAGCATTTCTTTCATTTTCAATTCTTGCTAATCTCAAATCAAGTTGTTTGTCTTTTTGGTCGATATTATCCATACGGTTTTCATATTCAGCTTCTGCTCTTGATATTAACAAGTCATCTGAAGCGAGTGAAATATTTGTGTCAACGGCTGCATTTGTTTGAGCAAAGATATTAACTTTTGTGCCATTTGTTGTATCTTGAGTAGATTGCATTGAATTAATAATAGCAGTGCCTTCTTCAATCTTTTTCTTAATCCAATTTCTGTCGTTAGCACTTGCATTTGATACAGAAATGAACCCATGTCCGTTGCTTATTTTGCCGTCATTAGTTTGATAACCTGTAAGTTGATAATAAACTCCAGTCCAGTAGTCTGCATATCCGTCTGCTCTAAGGTTAGCTTTTGCTTCCTCTGCTGTATAAGTTTTACCACTATATACATATTTTGTAGAAACTATTTCTAAAAATTTATCTAATGTTTCAGGTATTTTCCCGTTCATACCATTAGTAATAGCTTCCGGTAAATATAAATCATCTGTTGCTGCATCTGTAAGAATATACATAGGGTGATCAGGTTGGTTTGCAGATGCAACCATTGCATTATATGTTAAATCAACTTTACCGATTTCTCCACCAGTTACGACTTTGAGTTGATATTTAGATGCGTTTATTCCTTCGCAATATTCTTCGTATGCAACATTTGAATCATTAGTCAATGATAATTTTGCATTTTCTATAGTCTGCGCCTGATACTCAAGATCATGTATTCTGGCAGTTATAGACAGAAATCTAGCTTGTGACGCTGACATACCCATTTTTAGTTTACTCCTAAATTCTTGTTCCCTTACTTTGGTTTACGGCATATTCAATCTCAAACTTTAATAATTTTAAGAGAATTATTACATTTCTTAACAATTATATGAAATTTAGGCAATTTTCAAAAATAGAAATACTTTATATATACACAGGGGATTAAAAAGAGGAAATTAAGATGTCAGTTGAAAAAGTTGATGTAACTTTGATTAACCAAATGGTGAAAAGAATTGCAAGAGAAGGTGGCGATTTAAAGAAAATCGATACTGATGAAGAACGTTCACTTTTTGCAGACCAATTAGAAAAAAGAGGTTATAAACCTAAAAACTTTAATGGTTCAGCTACAGATTTAGTAAATTTATATACAACAGAACCAGAAAAGATTTTATCTCAATTTGAATATAATGGAATTACTGATAATAATAAAGAAAAGTTTGCTATTTTTAAAGCTCTAAATCCTGAAATGGAAGATAAAATTAATAGTAAAAAATATTCAAAAACAAAAGTTAGTGATATAGTAAGTGGAATATATCATTCTGTAAGTTGGGGTTCTGGTTTCTTATGGACAGGATTAGGTACTGACGAAGAAGAATTAGAAAAAAATATTTCTGCATTAAAGAATGATAATATTTTAAAAGTTTTTGATGCTTATAAAGAAAAACATGGTGAATCTGTAGCTGCTGCAATAGTTGGTGATACTAGTGGTGAAGATTTAGATAAAATTGGTACAATTTTAATTACAGCCTTAGTAAAAAAAGCAGACGAAGTTGGGGTTAATATAACTTCAATTATTGCAAATAATAGTACAGATCCAAATGCTCCTGCAGAATATGTAGTTGTTAATGTTCCGGGAGTAAAAGCTGGTGAATCTGCAACAGCTGAAGATGTTTTTGAAAAAGTTGTTGATGCTTTAGAAAATAAAATTAGAACAGGTTTAGCTATTAATGCTGGTGATAAAAAAGCAATAAAAGAAAATAAACAAGTAGCTTTATTAACTTTTGCATCACAAGCTGATGCTGATAAAAATGGTAAAATCGAAGGTGATGAAGTTGCTAAGTTCAAAGAACTTTGTGCAGAAATTGGTATTTCTGTAAATTCTTTAATAGAATCAATGGAAGGCAAAGATGAAGCTTCATATACAGAAGATGAAAAAGCTATCAAAAATATATTTGCCGAAGGTGGATATGGTCAAGCTTATGCTCAACAAGAAGCTGTAGATATGGCAGGTAATTCAATAAATACTGCAATTTCACACAATGATACAGAAACATTAGATGATATTATTTCTTCTGAAAATATTAATGCCGATAATGTTGAAGATATATTATCAAAGATTGATAAAGAAGATATAGGAATTTCGCAAATTGCTTCAAGTTCTAGTGGTGCAGTAATTTCAAGCTCTTACAAAACCTCTAATTTAAAACAACTTGCTGAACGTGATTCTAAATATGCTGAAGTTATTATCGAGGCATTAGTAGAAAAAGCTGAAGCAAATGGAGTAGATGTTTCAGATATTATTGAATATTCTGATGGTTCATATTATACAGCATCTGCATTTGCTAAAACTGGTGAAGATGCAACTCAAGCTCAATATGCTTATGATGTAATCTCTAAATTAAGAGCAAAAATTAAAGAAGAAGCAAACCAAGAAGAATATCAATTAATTTAATAAAAATAAACAGTTAATAATAAAAAGGCTCGAAATTAATAGTTTTCGGGCTTTTTTGTGTCTGATAAATTTATTGCAAAAAGAAAGCCTTGCAAGTTGTGCAAGACTCAAAAATATACATTTACCCCACTAGTTTTATATCATAAACTTTTTTTTTAGTCAACATCTTAAATCTTTAATTTTTATAAAAAAAATAATTAAATATAATTATTTCTTTTATATTATTTCAAGTTTATAATCAAATTAAAGTAGCGAGGTGTATTTTATGAATGTTGAAAATGATACTTTAGTTATGATTTTGGCAGGTGGTGAAGGTAAGAGACTTTATCCTTTAACAAAAGACAGAGCAAAACCTGCAGTTCCTTTTGGAGGACGATACAGAATCATAGATTTTGTGTTGAATAACTTTGTTAATTCAGGCTTTCAGCGTATAAAAGTTTTGACTCAATACAAATCAGATTCTTTAAACAAACATATCGTTCGAGGTTGGGCATTATCTCCATTTTGGAATCAATTTGTCGAGCTTGTACCTGCTCAAATGAGAACCGGTGGAACATGGTATCAGGGAACAGCAGATGCCGTTTATCAAAACCTCTTGCATATTGTAGATGAAGACCCTAAATATGTATGTGTGTTCGGTGGTGATCATATTTACAAAATGGATGTATCTCGCATGCTAAAATTCCACAAGAAGAATAATGCAGCTTTAACAATTTCTGCAATTCCTATTCCTATAGAGCAGGCTTCTGAATTCGGAATTATGGAGGTCGATGAAAATTGGCGTTTAGTTAATTTTGTCGAAAAACCCAAAGAAGCGCCTCGTTCAATGCCTGATAATCCAAATATGTGTTTGGCTTCTATGGGTAATTATATTTTTGATAGAAATGTTTTGGTTGAAGCTTTGAATGAAGATGCTGATATTGAAGAATCTCATCATGACTTTGGGAAAAATGTAATCCCAATGTTGCTTAACCAAGGTAAAAATATATGTGTTTATAATTTCAAAGAAAACAAGTTTGCAGGCATGTCGCCTAGAGAAATGGGATATTGGAGAGATGTAGGCTGTATAGATGCTTATTGGCAAGCTAATATGGATTTATTGGCGTATGACCCTGAATTGAATTTGTATTCAAAAGAATGGCCGTTGAGAACATATAATTACAATTATCCACCTGCAAAGTTTATCTGGAAACAAGGTGACAGAGTAGGTATGGCAACAGATTCCATGATTTCGGAAGGTTGTATTGTATCAGGTGGTATATTATCGCGTTGTGTATTATCGCCAAAAGTTAGAATTAACAGTTATTCTCAAGTTTCTGAGTCTATTCTTATGGAAAATGTTACAATAGGTCGTCACTCTGAAATCAGGCGTGCTATAATAGATAAGAATGTAGATATTCCTGAATACACAAAAATCGGTTTTAGTCGTGAAGATGATGAACGAAGAGGTTTTTATGTGTCAGAAGGAGGAGTAACTGTTGTTCCTAAAGGGGCGAAGTTATAATATTATTTTAGTTTAAATATCAAGTGTGGAGAATGGTGATGGAAGAAAATAAAGAATTAAAACCTTTTAGTACAGGGAAATTCCTAAATTTTGCGTTAGGTTTCCTTGGGTTACAGTTTGCGTGGCAGATGAGAATTATACTTTCTGCTCCGGTTACGGAAGGATTAGGGGCATCACCGTTTATATATGGTTTAATTTGGTTGGCAGGTCCGTTTACGGGTATGGTTGTTCAACCTTTAATCGGTGCAATAAGTGATAATACAAAATCAAAATTCGGCAGACGCCGTCCATATTTGTTTATGGGTGCATTGATTGCTGCTCTTGCATTATGGGCATTCCCAAATTCTGCTGATATCGCAGGATTTTTAGGTCATACCTTTGGGTTCCCTATTCCTGTTTGGTTAGGTTTGTTAATTGCAGCTATTATGATTTGGATTATTGATGCTTGTATTAATATAGCTCAAGGTCCGTACAGAGCTTTGATACCTGATGTTGTTCCTCAAGAACAACATGCTGTTGCAAACTCTTATATTAGTTTGGCTATCGGCTTAGGTTCCGTAATCGCTGCAGGAACTGCTCCATTTTTACAATATGTTTGTCATTATCAAATGTCTGTACCTGCACAATTTATTATGGCAGCTTTAGCATTT
>USCK01000108.1 GCA_900553205.1 uncultured bacterium
ACCATACTTGATTACTGGCATAATGTTTCAGGAGTAGAGTTTGACGATTATAGATGGGATATTTATCCATTAGGCTTTGACAAAACAGATAACTCTAGAATTTTAGTAACAGGTTATTCTTATACAGGTGGTGTTCCAATATTTCTAGGTACTTGGGCAGTAGATGTCAATGGTGAAAGAACTCAATTAATAGATTTGGAAGGTACAAATCACCCTGTAAGTATTGTAGGGTATAAACTTGCACAAGATAGCTATGTACCACGAGAAGAAGTAGAATGGGAAGCTAAACGCCAAGCAAAACTTGAAAAGAATCATAAGAAAAATGCTAAAAAAGAATTAAGAAAATTAAACAAAGAAAAACGAGAACAATATCATAAAAAACTTAAAGAACTAAAAATGCAATACAAATTGCGGGTTACGGAATACAAAAAGAACAGCAAAACCGGCATGTCAGGTGCAGACGGTGATGTCACAACCCCAACCGATAGCCAAATGAAAAGTATTGATGAAATTAGGGAATAATAGATATAACTTGTAGGTTGGGCATACTTGCCCAACGAATAATTTGTATTGGGACTAATGCTGTCCCAAACCCTGCACCAAATATTCTTTATATTTTAGTAGATAATGATGGGGCGATTTGGATAAACTTACGAATCAAATTAGTATCCCATTGTTTGCCTGCACCTTCTTGCAAAATATTGCATGCTACATCAAGGCTTAAACCTTTTCTATAAGGTCTATCACTGATTAGAGCGTGGAAAGCATCTGCAACTGCAACAATTTTTGCAGCAAGAGGTATTTCATCACCTTTTAAGTGTTCAGGATAACCTGAACCGTCAATATGTTCGTGGTGATATTTTACAATCGGAATCAAATCTCTTAATGCTTCATTAGGCATCAAAACTTTTTCTGCACCGATAACAGGGTGCTGTTTCATAATAGCCCATTCATCATCTGATAATCTGTCAGGTTTTTTAAGAATATTTTCAGGAATACCGATTTTACCTACATCATGAAGTAAAGCACCAAGAGTAATTCTTTCAACTTCTTCTTCAGGCAAATTGATAGCTCGTGCCAAAGCCTCAGAGTACCTTGAAACAGATGTTGAATGACCTTTTGTGTAAGGGTCTTTTGCATCAATAGCGCCTGCCAATGAGGTTGCTATTTCTGACAAGTGATTTACTGAATTTATTTGTTCGTTATTGAATTTCTTTAACAATTCTTCTTCAAAGTTTACACCCATTTGAGCGTGACGCTTAGAAAGAACTTCTGCATAAGAATGAAGTGCAACATCGTCCCAGAAATTGAAATCAGAAGAACTGATGATTGCAGACATACCGTCTTTGTAGCCTTGAGCTTGAGATATATACATTGCTTGTTCTGCAAGGATTAACAATTTTTCTTGGTCTTTTGCACATTCAGGATAAGATGCAATACCTACAGAAACCTTAACAGGCCCTACATCATCTACAAAACAGCAAGACAAACTATATGTAATATATTCTGCAATATATTTAGCTTCATCAACATCAGTATTAGGAAGGATTATGGCAATTTCATCTCCACCATATCTGCCTGCCATATCAGATTTTCTAATGTTGTGTTTAACTTTTTCTGCAACCAATTTAATAACTTCATCACCTTTAGCGTGACCGAGTTCTCTGTTGATTTTAGAGATGTTATTAACATCAAGCATAACGATAGATAAATCTTGACCTGATTGTTCTGATTCTGCCAATGCTTTTGACAAGCATTCTTGGAAACCTCTGTGATTATACAGTTGAGTCAAAGAATCAGTGTTGATGTGAGCATTAGCTTGTTCAATAAGTGTGAAATTATTGATAATAGTTGCTGCGTAATTTGCAACAAATGAACAAAGTTTTTTGTTGGCTTCGTTTATTTCATCTGCAATAATCATTACCCCGATACATTTATTTACTGATACCATTGGGATAATAGTTGCAGCGTGGTTATGGAAATATGCCAAATTCAAATAATCAACATTGTCTTTTGTAACAATAGATTGAGTCGTAAATGCTTTTATAACAGGGTTTGACGAATCTGATTTGAAAACTTTTGAAACAAAGACATTATCAGTCTTGTCAACCAATTTCAGATTGATACATTGTGACATTTCGTTGTACAAACCGTACGCAGTGAAAGAGCAACCCAAGCAGTTTGTTAAAATTCTATGTAGGCGCAAATAAAACTCTGCAGGGTCTTTTGCAGGTACGATTGATAACATTGCATCAATAACTTGTTTGTAGGTATGAGAATCTGATTTAGAACGGTTTGCAAGCGCAGACAAAGCTGAAACTCTACTTGAAGCAGAAGTTGAAGACAACAAATTAACCTTAGCTACCAATTTGCTGGCAGAGAGGGGCGATGTTGCGTTTGGGTTATTTAGGAAGCTCGACTTTCTCGTTTCTTCCGTAAGTATCTGTTCTTTATTTCGTTCCAAAATTTTTACCTACACATTAATATGATACATTATTAAAGTCAAAAAATAAATATTTTTTGACATTTTAATGCTAATTGTTAACAAATTTTAAGGAAAATTGATAATTTTTATCATAAATAATTAAAAAATACAGATTTTATTTCATATTATCAAGTTTCTTTTTAATAACAAAATTTATAAAACCTTGTGGAAGATGAGAAAATATTTCTGTAATTTTTGCATCAAACCCGATCGTGTAAGAAGGTTTTGGATTTTGAAGTTTATCAATTTTAACAACTTTATCTACAATTTTTTCTATCGGAATACCATTTGTTTCATTTTTTAGAGCATTTTTTACAAGATAATCTGTTTCTTTTTCATATCCGTTAGCAGTTTCAAGTGATTTTCGGTTTTCATGAATAGACTTACTCCATATAGGAGTTGCAACAGAGCCGAGTTTGAGCGAGATTACCTTTGTACCTGTTTCAAGACTCCATAGGTTGAATAAAATATCCAAACTGCGTTTTGAAGCACAATATGGAGCGATAAACGGATATATTCCAAATGATGACATAGAGCTGATATTGATAACCTTGTTCGGGTTCAATTTTCGAGATAATTCTAATGCTCCGAATACATTTACCTCAAATTGTCTGTGTAATTCTTCTATTGGTATATTTTGTATAGGGCCTGCGACAACACAGCCTGCGCAATTAATTATTGTATCTACTGAATAATTTGTTTTTATTCTTTCAATAGCAGGTTCTATAGTTTCCGTTTTTGCAAAATCTATATAAAAAGGAACGATGTTTTCGCCTTCTATTTTTTTAGATTCGTTTCTATAACCGGCCAATACCAAATTATCTTTAGAATATTCTTCTAAAAGGGCTTTTCCGATTCCTGATGTAGAGCCTGTAATAACATAAGTTTTTTGCATGGAAGTATTTTATCATAGATATAATAATTTTATTTATCAATATTATTTATATTCGTTGTATAATTAATGTGAATTACCCTTGAATAGGCATGGAAGATTTGAAATTTTTCATGTTTAGACTACACTTTTATTGAGGACTATTATGATTCTATTATTTTTGTATTTATCTATTTTTACATTGTATTTCATTACTTTAACAGTAATGAGTTTAAAACCTGAAAAAAAGGTTCGTGATACTTATAACCAAAAAGAAAACAATTTATGTGTTGTTATTTATTCTCATAACAATGCCAAAACTGTTGAAAACTTGATTAAACAGTTAAAAACACAAACTTATCCGAGAAAGAATTACTCACTTAATGTTATATTAGATAACTGTAGTGATGAATCAGAAATGATGTTTCAAGGTGATTTAGATGTTAATGTTTTGAATATCAAAAATGTTGATACAGTTGGAAAAGACCAAGCAATTTCTATTATGACAGAAAGGCTATCATCAGTTACTAATGTTGATGCTTATGTATTCCTTGATGCTAAATATTATGTAAACTCTGATTTTCTAGCAAATATCAATACATCACTTCAAACAAACCATGTTATTACAGGTGCAGTAAATCTTATTTGTAAAGATGAATTATCACTTATTGATAATATTAAATATAATTACAACCAATACAAAAATAATTTCATTCAAAAATCTCGTGCGAGATTAGGATTAAGTACTCTTATTAATTCTGATGCTCTTGTGATTAGAAAACAGATTGTTGATGCAATCGGGTCAGTAAACTTTAAGAATGTAAATGAAGAATTGAAATACACACTTTTGCTTGCAAAACTTAATTGCAAATGTATGTTTGATTCTAATGTAAAAGTTTATCTTGATTTAGAAAACTATGATATGCACATTCCTTCTTTGAGCAAGAGGTTTTCAATGTTTATGAATGGTATCAAGCAATTAGGCTTCAAAAATAAAAGTTTGTCAGAATTGATTTGTTCAATGATAGCTCCAAACTGTTTAACTGTGTTGCTTGGTTATTTATTCTTAGGTTTCTATTCGTACAAATATTATTTTGCTATCAGTCCTTATGTAATTTTTGCTATGTTTGCAATTCTTGCAATAAGTTTTTGTACAAGTTTGTTGAATACAAAAATCTTTTCAAAAGGACATTTATATTTGTTCGCATATCCACTCTATAGCTTCTGCAGAGTAGTTTACAACTTCCCACCGTTGAGATTTATCAGAAACCTTATGTTTGGCAGAGCTGAAGCAAAGCGTATCGAAAAACTTTTGGTTAATGTGTTTGTATTTGACGGAAGAAGATACTATCCTTGCAAATTAGAAATAATTTCAGACAGTGGACTTGTTAAAGTTGTATTTATTAACAAAAAGAAAAAATACGCAACAAAAACTCAACATATAAGAGTTGTTGATGCGATAAAAGAAATATCTTCCAAATTAGAAGAATACGGAATGACACTTAAAATCTGTCAACATTGTAAGTATTTTGAATCGGACCAAGACGGTACAACCAATATGGTAAAAGGCTTCTGCAAATATCAATTTACTAACAGAACTCCTGGGGATATTCTTCCTACAGTGTTGTGGAATTCTTGTGACGGGTTTGAAAAAATGAATGTTGTCAGCCTAATGGATGCAATAAATTCAGAAGCAGGAAAACACTAATTGGTTACAAGTGCTTATATCCATATCCCGTTTTGTTTAAGTAAATGCAGATATTGTTCTTTTGTATCTTTTGATACGCTTGCAAAGAAAACAGGTTATTTATATTCTTTGCTGAAGGAAATTGATTACTATTATCAGGGTGAAACTCTCAAAACTCTTTATTTTGGGGGTGGTACACCTTCCTTGATGACCGTAGATGAATTAAATAAAATCTTAAAAAAGTTTAATTATGATGAATCGACCGAAATAACTATTGAGGTAAACCCTGATTCTGTTGATAAAGAGTATTTAAAAGGGTTGAAGGAAATCGGTTTTAATCGTTTAAGTATCGGCTCTCAAACCTTTGATGACAAGTTGTTGACAGATATCGGCAGAAGACATAATGCTCAACAAATATTTGATACCATAGAATCTGCAAGGCAGGCAGGGTTTGAGAATATAAGTGTTGATTTGATATATGGATTACCAAATCAAACTCTTGATATGTTGAAAAATGATTTAGAAATAGTAAAAACACTTGATATAACTCATGTTTCGCTTTATGGTTTGAAAATAGATGAAGGGTGCTACTTTTATAATCATTATCCTAAAAATGTTCCTGATGATGATACTCAGGCTGATATGTATTTAGAGGTTATCAAATCATTAAATGATTTTTCGCACTATGAAATAAGCAACTTTGCAAAACAAGGGTATGAATCAAAACATAATCTGAATTACTGGCGAGAAGGTGAGTATTACGGCTTTGGCGTTGCATCTCATGGGTTTGTTGATGGGGTTAGATACTCAAACTATCAAACCTTAGAGCAATATATGAATAATCCTGTTTCTCATGAGTTTGGTAAGTTTTTAACAGAGCAAGAAAAACTTGAGGAAAGCATTTTTTTGGGTTTTAGAATTGCTGAAGGTGTTGATGAACAAGAAATAAACCAAAAGTTTGGTATCAATTTTTCCGAAAAATATAAAAACACTTTAGAGAAGTATCTTGCAACAGGGCACATAATAAAAACAGGCAAAGGTTACAGGCTGTCAGATGAAGGTTTTCTTGTGAGTAATTTGATATTGTCAGAATTTATTTAATAAAATAAATTAATAAATTATTTTTTATTTCGTTCTCTGTCAGAATCGCCCATATCTTTGTAAGCTTCGTATTCAAGAGAATCTTGCATCATCTGGATATCAAAATCTGAGTCTTTGTCGTTCAAACCGACATAAGCAACTTCGTCAGAG
>USCK01000109.1 GCA_900553205.1 uncultured bacterium
GATCTTTTGCTTACGCTCAAGATGACACGCCCCTACCCCATCTATATCAATAAAGGGGGCTTCTTTCTTCTCTATATGCCATAGAGGAGATGTCCGTCAGGACAGAGGAGTGAAAGTTTTATTCTTGTTTATTGTCATTTTGAATAGAAATCTGTGTTAATATTTCGTTACAAAAAAGGCAATTTTTTAGATAAAAATGACTTTATATATATGAAGGTTATATATTTAGAAAGGTTATACTTATGGGAATAGGTAGCATTGGTGGAAGTTATTTAAACTTTACTTTAGGAACAGGTAATGAAGATATTGCGACTATGATAACTCGTCAAGTTCGCAACCGTAAAGTGAATGGACAAAATTATCTAACAGCTCTATATAAAGGTACAAAAAAGGGCATTGTATATTCTCATAAAAAATCTATAAAGAACGGTGGATTCTTAAAATCTCTCAAAAAGGGGTTTGGAGAAATTCCTAACGGTTGGAAAAACGGAAAAGGTTTCTTTGGCAAACCTTGGGGTGCTATAAAAGGGATTGGCAAAGCAATGCCGGCCTTATTTGCATTTATAACAATTGCAGGTGAAATCCCGAATCTTTATAAAGCTGTAAAAGAAAAAGGTGTTGTACAAGGTTTGAAGGAAACTGGTAAAACTGCAGCTCGCTTGACAACAGGTGCGTTGTTTGCAGCTTTGGGTACGGCTATATTATCACCAATTCCGGTTGTAGGCTCTATTGCAGGAGGTATGGCAGGATATTATGTTGGTGATTGGCTTGCAACTAAAATTGTAGGCAAATCTTATTCAGAAAAAGCCGAAGAACAAGCAGAAAACAAGGACGAAACCCAAGCTTCAAATGCAAATGCACAACAGCCTGCAGTTGCTGATGCATCAGGTGCAGTAGTAGGTGCTGATTTCACAGTTCCTCCGGCAACTACAAATGTAGGTGGTGGTTATGTTCAATATCCATCTATAGATATAAATGATTTTGGTCCTCATAGATCTTATGCAAATATATTCTTCAATAATCCTGCAGCTTATGCCGATATGGGTTACAGAATGCCTGGACAGGAAGGGCTTTCAGGGTATGCAGTAGCTTCCGGCATGTACCCAATGATGATGGGAGGGGTTAATAATTCAAGTGGAAATTTGTTGACACCAACTGGAACTCAAAATGCTTATTCAAGAGTGCAAAATCAAAAGCAAGAACAAGGTTCTAAATTAAATTTAGTTTCTGAATAAAATAAAAACGGTTAGAGTTTTAGCTCTGACCGTTTTTTTGTAACGAATTTGTAATAATGAATTTATACAAGTCAATTATTCTAAATAAAAGAACTTTATATATATAAGGTTAGGTTATATAGGAATAGTTATGACAAGCATAAGAACAGTAGGTAGTGCTTATTGTGATTTTGTATTCGGCAGTAGTGCAGGTGCAATGGCTGAATCTATTACAAGATATGCAAAAAACGGTAATTGTTTTCGATACGGTTTGCCGGAAGGAATTTATCGTGGGGCTGTTCAAGGTGCAAAAGATTCCTATAATTTTACCAAAACTAACGGGGGATTTTTTACCTCAATGTGGAAAAACCTGCAAGCAGTGCCGAAGGAGTGGAGTAAGGCAAAAGTAGTTGGAGCTTCTGGAACAAAGAATTTCTTTAGGCAGTCTTTTGGAGCTTTGAAAGCATTAGGTAAAGCTGCGCCTGCACTTTTTGCAATATATGGTTTTGCAACAGAGTTGCCAAATCTTTACCGTGCAACAAGGTATGGTGGTGTGATGTGTGGTCTAAAAGAATTAGGTAAAACAATGACCAAACTTACATTTGGAGCTTTGGTAGGTGCTTTTGGAGGTATGTTGCTTCCTGTTATTGGTAACACTTACGGGTTTGCCTTAGGTAATGTTATCGGTGAAGAAGTAGGTAATTATGTCGGGGGAGAAATTGGAGAATTTCTTTCAGGCAAAGCTATGGGTGGTACCTATACTACCAACCATAAGGACGACAACGAAAACAGGGTACCAAATGAATCAGCAAATTCCCAGAATAATAACCTGAATCTACAAGGCTGATATATAAAAGATATATACGATTTTAGCATAACTTCATATTTAAAACAAAAAAGGCAATTTCTAAAAAGAAAAATACTTTATATAAGAGTAAGACATAAGTAAGTTGGATTTCAAAAAAAATTAATAGTTGGGGATTTTAACAAAAACAAAACAGTTTAGATACTATCATTAAACAAGTTTTGTAAAAACAGATTTCTTTTTATACTCTCTCTTAATATCCTCGTGTTTATTTAATGTTGCCGTTCACTAAATGGCAACTTTTTCTTTTATATATGGGTTTTATCTGATTTTGTAAATTTACCCTCTAAAAACATTTTTTAGATTTTATCGTAGATTTACCGTAGTAATTATTAAAAAGTAGCATGAACACTGAAATTTGGTTCTTTTTAGTATGCATATCTATCTTGATTCTTGTTAAAATACTTGTCATATACATAAACTCACATCTATAATATACAAAATTGCCTACCTATTTTATACAAATTTGCAGGCTTATACTTTACAAATTTGCTTTACAAGGATAGTGATAAATCCGGTAAAATAACTGAAACATTTGTATATAATCAATTAACCCCACAAGTTGATTTAGAAAGAAATGTATCGCTATACCATTGGCGTGATAGTCGTAAAAGGGAAATTGATTTTATTATAGAAACTGAAGATGAGATTTTCGGAATAGAAGTTAAATCAGGAACCGAAATAAAATTAGATGCATTTAAACATCTTGAATGGTTTAGAGATAATTTGGCAAAAGAGAAAACATTTACCGGACTTATTCTATATACCGGTGAACGAACAATGACTTGGTCAAATGGAATGTTTACAGTTCCGATTAATAATTTGTGGAAGTAATGATAAATCTCTTTTAGCCCCTATTCACGCGAATTTTAAGAAGACTGACGTTCTAATTATTAGAAACTCTATTCAAATACACTGAAACACACCTGCAAATTCGTGTCAGTGGCTTCCTGTGAATATTTTGCTATATCAACAAAATAAAAATTTAATACAATAAAAACAGCATACTTTAAGTATGCTGTTTTTTGTTAATCAATATCCACTTCTTCGTTTATTTCTATCGGAAGTTCGGCAGTTTTTGGAACCGGATTATTTTTATATCTGTAATACAAAAACATATCTAGCAACAGAAACGCTGCATTTGCGTAATATATCCAAATTACATAGTCATTATTATGCAAAAGTTTATTTAAAATTCCGCAAATATATCCAAATAGAATTAAATATGAAAAAGTAAGGCTTTTTCCATGTACGCATTTACATTTATAAGTTTTGTATGCTGCAATCGGCCAACTTAATCCAAAGCTTGCCATCATACCGGCTTCTAATAAGCTCATAGCAACTCCTTATAAATTTTTAATACTCTATCATAATCTAATACAACAAAATTATTTGCCATCAAACGCCCTTGAGTTTTTATTACGCTTTCAGCGAAATCTTCTGCATCCTTTTCAGTTACACCGTATTCGTGCAAAGGTTTCTTTTGCAATACAGAATTCAACAAGTTTTCTAGTTCTTCATAAACTACTTTTACATCGCAATGAAGAAGGTTTGCTAAAAATTCATTCATAGTTGCGATTTCGCCATCTTGTTTAATTTCCATATAATTTTTCAAAACACCAGTAAATACGGCATAATTGCTTTCTCCATGTGGAACGTGATATTTTGCACCCAATGGATAACTCAATGCGTGAACCGCTGCACAACCTGCTGTTTCAAACGCAATACCAGCAAAGTTGCTTGCCGTCAAGAATGTATCCATCAAATCAGGCAAAATTTCTTTACCTTCTTTAACAAGTCTTTGATAGCTTGTGATAATCATTTCAATAGCTTTATAACCAAATAATTTGGAATAATCGGTTGCTTTTGGGGATAAACTTGATTCAACAGAATGTACCAAAGCGTCAATTGAACTTGTTGCAAAAACTTTAAACGGTAATGATTTCAAAAGTTCAGGAATTAGAACTGCCATTTCTGCAAACATTTCAGGCGAAGTCAATCCCATTTTTACACCCAATCTTGTTCTGTTGATGATTGAAATATTTGTAATTTCACTGCCTGTACCACAAGTTGTAGGGATAATAATTAGTTCATAATGTTTCTTTAATTCATTTTTTTTGTCGTATAATTTATCGACAGATTCTCCGTTTGTTACTGCCAAAACTTTTGCTATATCAATGATTGTACCACCGCCGATTGCAATTATTCTTTTGAAAGTATATTTTGCGGCTTCATTAATAATTGCATCAACCATAATGTCTGTTGGTTCACCTGCACCGAATTTTTCTTGGAAAATTGTTTTTACAGGCAAATTTAATTCTTTGAAATATGGATTAAAAATATATTCATTTGTAAGAATTAAATCATCTTCCCCCAATTCAAATTCTTTTGCAAATTCTTTGCAAGTTTGGAATTTATGCAATTCCGGTTTTAATATTAACTGTTTCATGATTAAAAATCCTTTCTTTTAGGAGAATTCCGGACTACATTATGTAATCCGGAATTTATTATAACAACAAAATTAAGCCCAAATTTCTTCATCTGTCGGAACTTTTTTATCCTTATTATAAAGTCCAATTTGAGAAACATTAATTAAGTGAGTGTAATTCAAGTTTTCTGAAATACTGTTGTTACCCCAAGATCCACAACCTAATGTTGTAGTTGGAGCAAAGCCATTATACAAACTGCCGCCTGCACCTGTTGATGAGGATTGGTTAACAATTAAACGACTTACCGTCAAATTTTCACCTGCATAACGAACATGTTCCATATCATTTGAATGAATTGATGCTGTATGACCTTTTCCTTCGTATTCCAAATCTGATTGAGCAAGTTTAATAGCATCTTCAAATGTATCGTAAGGAGCAGTAATCATTACAGGACACATTTTTTCACGACATAAAGGTTCGCCGTTGCCTTTACCGATTGCTCTTGCCTTAATCAAAATCATTCTTGTACCTTCTGGAACTTCAACATCAGCAAGTTTTGCAATTGTTTGAACAGATTGACCAACAATTTTTCTATTGATTGGACCGTTTTCAGGGAAGATTGTATCAGCAAATTTCTTAATTGATGCTTCATCTTCAACAACAAATACGCCGTTTTTTCTAAACAAGTCAAGAACTTTATTAAAATCTTCTTTTGGAATGAATACGGCTTGTTCACCTGAACAAATGATACCATTATCAAAAGTTCTGCCGATGATAATTTTCTTAACGGCATCTTCGTAGTCAATTCCTCTATCCATAATAACTTGAACGTTACCAGGACCAACACCTAATGCAGGGTGACCTGATGAATAAGCAGCTTTAACCATACCGCCACCACCTGTTGCTACAACTACATCAACTTTTTTCATTAATTCATTTGTAGCATCAATTGATGATTTTTCGATTGTTTGAATTAAATCAACAGGAGCGTTGTGTTTTTTCAAAATTTCTCTAAACAGATCTACAACGTATTTGTTTACATGTTCTGCTCTTGGGTGCGGAGCAATAATAATTGCGTTTTGACCTTTAATAGCAAACATAATATTACACATTGGAGTTACAACAGGATTTGTTACAGGGGTTACTGCACCAACTACACCTTTTGCTTTTGCAACTTTGATAATTTCTGTTTCTTTATTTTCTTCAATAATCCCTACTGATTTTTTGCCTTTCAAACTGTTCCAAATACATTTTGATTTACCGTGGCATTTTGCAACTTTGTCTTCATAAACACCCATTTTAGTTTCATCAACTGTCATTCTGGCTAATTCTTCAGCTCTATCATAAACGACTTTACCAATTTCTTTAACAATAGCATCTGTTTGTTCTTGAGAAAATGATTCAAATTCTTGTTGAGCTTTATGAGCTTTTTCAACTAACGAATTAATCAATTCTTCTGCACTAATTTCGTTTTCCATTTTTATACATCCTTTCTTACAATTTCAACCTATAGCAATATGTTAGTTTTGTAATTCAATTTTGTACATTCTTTTGTAAGTATAAAAATTTTTTTGCGTTATTTAAAACTTTTTTTACTTTCCAAACTCTTTTTTTAATTTCGTTAGTACATACAAATTTTATCAATATGATAAACTATTGGTAAATGAAAGAGTAAGTGAGGTAAAGACTGTGGACAAAGAATTTGAAAAAAGGATTAGAGATAAAAGATATTTAACTAAAGTTATGGAACCGGCTGAGGCTGTAAAGTTTAT
>USCK01000110.1 GCA_900553205.1 uncultured bacterium
CTTGCCAATGTTGGATTGTAAGTTCCAATGCGGAATAGACCCTGAAATAAATTCAGGGTGACTATTAAAAACTTTTGGAACAAAGCTCATTTAATCGTATTGTTAAATGCGTTCTGGATTGCCACGCCACTGCGTGGCTCGCAATGACAGGTTTGCATGAGATTCTTAATAACTTAGTTACTTAGCTCTTATTTACTTCTTTTAAACCTATCTAAACAACCCGATTAGTTTTTGAAGGAAACTTTCTCTCTTTTCTAATTGTTCGATTCTTTCTGCAAGTTTTTTGTTATGGTCAATCAATTCTTGAACCTGTTGTGATAATATCTCGTTATCTTTTTTATATCCACCTGCTTCAATAAGCTTTTCTGCCATATCAGAATTTTTGATATCTTCTGTTATCTTTTTGGCAACAGATTCTGCAAGCATTTGTAATGTTTGAGTGGTTACATCAAGTGTCAGGTTTCTCAATTCAGATTTGTTTGAGGTTTGAGTAGATGCAAGCTCATTATTTTCGATATTAGAAGGCAAATCTATCGGAGTATTATTCTCCAATACTGTTGTTTCAGTGTTTGGGTTTTCTACATTTCTCAATTTTCTGATAATTTGTTGGTCAGAGAATCCTTGAGCCTTTAGGTTAATACCTTTTTTAATCTTTTCAATAGCATAATCGTCATAATATTCTTCTTTTTGTTCATTTTCATAAACGGCTTCTATGTTCCAAGAAGATATAAATGCAGATAGAGTGCGTCTATCTATATAATAGTTTTCAGAATTAAGTTTTAGAAGAATATCATTTTTATTATACATTTTTTAACCTTATCTTTTAATTTGTCTTGCAATATCACGTTCTTGTGTCTTTTTAGTAATAGCTTCTCTTTTGTCATAAAGCTTTTTACCTTTTGCAAGTCCGATTTCTAATTTTGCTAACCCTTCAACAAAAAACATTTCAAGTGGGATAATTGAATACCCGTCTTTTTTTACTTTTGTGTGAATTTTGAGTATTTCTTTTTTGTTTAATAAAAGTTTGCGTATCCTGTCTGGTTTGTGATTATATCTATTCCCTTGTTCATAAGGTGATATATGAGCACCGTACAAAAATACTTCCCCGTCCTCTATTTTCGCAAAACTGTCCTTGAGGTTCACTGCGTTGCGTCTTACGGATTTGATTTCTGTTCCTGTCAAAACTATTCCTGCAGTATATTTTTCAAAAATCGTAAAATCGTGAAACGCTTTTCTATTTGTTGTGATAATTTTTTTACCCATAGTTTGAATTATAATCCAAACTTTTTTGAATGAAAAGATATTGTTAAGGTTTTACTTCATTTGCAGTTTGTTTAAATTCTTTTAAAGTTTCAGGAGAATTTTTTTCAAAGAATTTTCCATACTCAAGACTATCTAGTTTGAACTGTCTTAATTTCAACACTTCTTTATCATCTAGTATTTGCTTTGATTTATAAAGTCCATCAGGTACATATTTAACTCTTTGTTTGTATTCAGCTTGACTGCTTATATAATCTTTTGTCAAAATACCATTATCTAGCATTTTTTTATCCATTTCTTTATAAGCAACTTTGTATAATCATAATACTCCCAATTTTATAATAGTTGTGTAGTACATTTATTGTATTATAGAAATTAAAACTTAGAACCTTGATATGAATTTCTGCGTAATAATTCTTTATCAATCTTATTTAGGCAATCTAGTTTTTTACCTATCCAACGTGGGGCAATAAGTTCTTTTTTTAACCCATTACCAGCAAGACGATGAATTGTTGTATTTTGAGGTAAATATTCCAAAAAGTCACAAACAGTATTTATGTATTCATCTTCTGACATAAAATCAACCTCTTTATTGGCATACATTTGAGCCAGTTTGGTGTTTTCTAATGCACATAACATGTGTATTTTTACTCCATCAACTCCCAATTCTGCCAATTTTTGAGCTGTTTGCATCATTTCCTCATGAGTTTCCCACAAGCCCAATATAACATGGACGCAAACATTTATTCCTCTTTTTTTTGTTGCTTCATAACTTTTTAAAAATGTTTCAAAAGTTTCACCACGATTAACTTTTTCTAATGTTTTGTCATGTATTGTTTGTAGCCCGTATTCAATCCAAGTGTAATAGTCCTTTGATATATCTCCTATTAAATCCAGTTTGTCATCATCAACGGAATCAGGACGAGTACCAATAGACAAGCCAACTATATCTTTGTGAGTTAGAGCTGATTTATAGATTGTTTCAAGTTCACTTACTGGCTTGTAGGTGTTTGTATAGGCTTGAAAATATGACATAAATTTTTCTGCCTTAAATCGTTTTGATAATGTTTCTACACCAGTAAGGATTTGGTTTTCTATTGATAAAGTGTTTGAATGTGCTTGAGAAAAACTTCCTGAGCCATCACAAAAAATACACCCTCCTGTAGATATCGTTCCATCTCTGTTCGGACACGAAAATCCTGCATCAAGGGTGATTTTATAAACTTTTGCATTAAATTTATTTTTTAAAAACGCACTAAATTGGTTATAGCGTTTGTCTGTATTATTGAACATAATATTGTTGTTATAGATTAACCTTCTCTATGTTCATTTTCTTCTAAAATCGGATAAACATAATGTTCACCACAGTTTGGACAAACAACTTCTTGTTGTTTACCATGTTCAAGTTCTGCAACTTCAAACAAAGTTTTGCAACCTGATTGTGTACATCTGATAGCCCATGTAGGTCTTACTAATCTTGCCATTTTTTAATCTCCATCTTTTTTATTACATATTAACATTATAGCCTGTGTTTGTAAATAAAATTTTTCATTGTGATAAAATTAAAAAGTGAAGATATAATATCCTTTATTTGACAAAGAGGCAATTATGAAGAAATTTTTAGTATTAATATTAACAATTTTATTTGGTTCAAATATCGCAATGGCAGAGGCAACATATTGTTGCTCAGTACCGGAAAATTTGTCATCACCCGTAGCAAGAGGGCTTACAAATGCTATGGGGTGTAATTTTGTAGCAAAAAAAGCAGCAAAATCAGCGATAATAAAACTATTAAAACGTCATTCTCAAGGTGATTATGATGTAAAAATAGATTCTTATTCTGCAATAGATTTGAAAAAAGGTAAGTTCAAATCTGCAGAGGTTACAGGCAAGAATGTTAATGTCAAAGGAATATATATTTCTAATCTAAAAATGAATACTCTTTGCGATTTCAACTGGGTTGATTACAACCAAAAACCTGCAGTATTTTATACTGATGTACCTGTAAAATTTAACGCAGAAATTTCAGAAGATGATCTGAACAAAACTCTTATAGATTTGGGTTATATCAAAAAAATAACTGATTTAAATATTGGTGGTGTTTCTTTCTTTAAGATAGATAATGTAAGTTTTAAACTGAAAAACAGTAAACTATATCTTATTGCACACATGAAAGCACCGTTGTTATTGGGCGACAAATCTATCAAATTTACCTTCTCAGGCAAACTTAATATAGAAAAAGGTAAAATCGTTCTTGAAAATGTACAATCAGAAAATCTACGCAATATAGATATGGGCAAATTCTTGGATATGATGAATTCTCTAAATCCTTTTGATATGCCACTTGATATATTTAAAGGTACAGAAACAACAATGTCTGTAGAAGATGTGAAAATCGTAGAAAACAAAATTTGTGTTAATGGTATTATTGTAGTAAAGAGGTCTTGTAATGGGCAGACGGAAGAAGAAAAACAATAATTTTAGAAATATGGGGCTTGGCGCTCTCGTTGCTATTGTTGGTGTTTATGGTTATTTAGCTTATGTGAACGGTGATTTTACAAATCTACAGATGCCACATATAAGCTTCTTTGATAAATACAAAAATCAGGCTCGTATCCAAGAACCAATGACACCTGAAGATATCATTCAACAAGTTCCTGTAGTCAAAAAAGAAGATAAAAAAGTCAAAGTATTCTTTATAGAACATACTGACGGAAAAGATGTCTATAGAACAGTTTTGCGTACAAACAATACCGGCATGTCGGATATAGAATATGCCGTAAAAACACTTGTTGCAGGGCCAACAAAATATGAAAAGAACAAAGGTGTATATTCAGAAATCCCACCTACAAAAGTTTTGTTCGTAAAAGAAACGGCAGACAGAGTTTCAATAAACCTTTCTGACTCCTTCGGTAACGGTGGTGGAGCTGATAGCTTGTACAAAAGAATGTATCAGTTAATAAAGACCGTCAACTACAATACTTCAAAACCTGTATATCTTTTGATGAATGGTCAGTTGGTAGAAACTATAGGTGGTGAGGGACTAATGCTAAAACAACCTCTTAACGGGAGTTCATTAGATGACTAAAGATTTGGATTATTACTTGAATCTTGATTGGACATTGATTGAAGGTGAAGATTTAGATTTCAATGGTAATCCGTATCACTATATAGAGATAAAAGAAATTCCGAGTTTCGTATTCTGTGCCAAAACTAGAGAGAAAGCTCTTGAGAACTACAAAAAACAACTAAGACTATCCTTGATGATTATGTTAGAGGACGGGGACAGAATTTACGAACCTGGAGAAGAATTGGAAGAAGATTTTGAATAAGTTAGAGATAAAGTTTGACATATTAAGACTTGAAGATTTAGACGCTCTTATACAAATAGAAGCTACTGCGTATGGACCTCATCACTGGTCAAGAGATTCTTTTGTTGCAGAAATCAACAACAAAATTGCAAGGTATTATGCTGTCAAAAATATGCAAGATGAGCTTATTGGTTATATTGGGGTTTGGAATATAGTTGATGAAACGCATATTACGACAATCGCAGTGAGAGAAGATTACCGTAGAAAAGGGATTGCAGAATCTCTTATTGCTAAAATAATAGAGGATTGTTATAATAGCTTTATAAAATATATAACACTTGAAGTCAGAGCAAGTAATGCACCTGCAATAGGTTTGTACTCAAAATTCGGAATGAAATCTTTGGGTACAAGAAAAGGATATTATCAGGATAACGGAGAAGATGCTTTTATAATGTGGTCAGATAATATTTTCTCTGATAGTTTTAAAGAATTGTATGCAAGAAATAAGCAAGATATTGAAAACCGTTTAATAATAAAATGACAAAAAGATTAGAAGCACAATTAAATAAATTCGTAAACAAGGGAGAAGCTGCAAAATTCACGCTTGGTACACTTGTTTTGATGGCTTGTTGTATCTTGCTTATTATTATTTCGACTTTTACTCAGTTTAGTTTTACACACCCGATTATCCCTGCAGATATTTTTACTCACTGGGGAAAATATTTTACAGAGAACGGGACTAACTGGCATGGGTTTTTGAAGCATTATAAATACATTCCACAGATTCCTGTTGTGTTTTTTATATTGAGCTTGTTGGATAGAAAATATGCTATTTTGACAATAACTGCTTATATTATTCTCGGCTTAGTCGGTTATCCGATATTTGCTTTGGGTGGTGGTTGGAAATATATATTTCAATATGGGTTTTATTATATTTTAGGATATATTCCAGCTTTATTCTTTGCAGGTTCTATCGTAAAAGGTAATTACTCATTTGTGAATATCTTAAAATCTGTTTTTGTTGGTGTTATTGTAATCCACTTGATTGGCAGTTTGGGAATGATTTTTATAGCAACTCTTAAACACGAATCTTCAACTTCAATTTTTGGCTGGGTGCTAACAATGAGTGGTATGAAAATGTTTTATGATATGTTCTTTGCAGTTATTGCAATGTATATTGGACAAGTTGTAAAACGTGTCCTTTGGATTGTTATGAGTTAATAATTTTTTGTTTATATTATTATGACATCAAACTGACAGATTCCGTATCGTAGTCCCGAATGACTAAAATATTCCGTCATATTGAGAGTTAGCGAAATATCTCTCACAAGGCTTGTATGAGATTCTTCGCCTACGGCTCTGAATGACATATTTTATTATTTATCCACAAATTAACAGAAGGCTCAATATGACGCTACTAACCCGTAATTATTTTCAAATCATCTACAGGGTGTTCTGTCGCCTTGATATGATAATAGTCTGCAATAATATTTGTAAGTGCAGGATTAAGCATTATTGGTGTACATTTGCTTAAAAAGATGTTTTCTATTTTCTGTTCACTCAAATAAATCAAGTTAGAAATAGTATGCTTATTGCATTTTGATATAAAAATAGAAATATCAATATCTGTATCTTTAATTTTTGCCTTAATTTTGTCTAAAAGATAATATATCGTTGAAAAGTCTGTTCTACCATTTAGGGAAAG
>USCK01000111.1 GCA_900553205.1 uncultured bacterium
AAGACCAACTGCAACACCCAAAACTCCTGCTGCAGTTAAGATTGGACGAATATCAATACCTAGATTATTTAAAATAAACATTACTGCAAATACAGCGATTACAGTATCTGCTATAGATTTAATAATTGATTTTAGAGTCATAATTTGTTTTTTGAACTCAATATCATCATTATAAATACAAAGCTTTTTTATGAACTTATCTATAAAAATATTTGCAAATTTAATAATAGTCCAAAATATTACAAGATGTAGTAAGGTTTGTACCCATTTTATTTGTAGAGTGTTTGTAATTGCTGAACCTATATCAAACATAAATATTCCTTTTCTTTTTACATGCCTGCAAGCTGTAATACATACCCTGTAATAATACTGATTAAAAGCACTATTGCAATTATCAACATAGTATCTTTATGGTTTTCACCTTGTTTTAATAATATTAAAATACCAAGACCTGCATTTGATAACAAACCTGCTATTACAGAACTAAATTTTAGACTGCCACTAATCAATAACATTGTTAGCGAAACTGAAATTGCGCAATTAGGAATTAGACCTAGTACACTTGTAATAATAGGTTCAAACCCTTTTATATTATGGATTATATTATGTACAAATTGTAATTGTAAACAAACATTTATAAAGAAATTAAGTAGAATTGTTATTACTAATATAAACATAAAAATATTAAAGGTATGTTTTATTGGGTGGATTATCAATTCTTTAGGTTGTCTTTCTATGACTGAGTGATGACAACAACCAATATCTTTTTCTTCGTCTAAATTTTCTTTTACTGGAGTATATTTTTTATCCTTCAAAATAATATCAATCAAATATCCGGCAAATATTGCAACTACAAGTTTTACTGCAATTATCGGAATAATATAATGTACCTTGTTTGGCTGAGTCAAAAGTATTGGGATAGCTTCATCTGATGTTGCAAGATAAATTGCTATCAAAGTACCTTTTGTCATATATTTTTTGAGATACAAAGTACTTGCAATAATAGAAAACCCACATTGAGGAATTATTGCTAAAGAACTCCCAACTATCGGAGAAGCTTTTTCTGTATGTTTGATAAAATGATTTATTTTATCAGAATAAAAATATTCAATCGCCTCTATTAGGACAAAAACAACAAATAATAGTGGTAAAATATGTACGCTATCAAGAATTGCATCAATAAGCCAGTCGCTAATTGGCAAGCCCTCTATAATAGAATCAAATCCAGCAAATATTTTGTCATTAAAAGAATTACATGCGTTTAAAAATTGTATAATCATACAATTATGATAGTACAAATTAAAAAATATGACACTATTTTTTATTTATAGCAAAATACAGGCAAATGCCTGTATTTTGCTTATTTTATTTTTTTGTACGAAAACTGTGCCAAGGTGAAAACTGTTTATCAGGAAACATTTGTTTCAGTTCTTTAGCTGAAACTCCAAGCCCTTGTTCCATATCATCGGCAAATATAACAACTTGACCTCCAAGTTCGGAAACTTTATAAGAATCAAAGTTGCCACCACCTGAAGTAACTAAATGTCGTAATGAACCTACCGGTAAATTATATTTTTTTCTAACATCACCAAGAGTTGTATCTTTTGGAAATCCTGATAATATAATCTCATTATCAACACGTCCTTTATCTATCAAAGTACCAATCGCGCCAAAAGGACCTGTTTCATTATACAGTGCATTTCCGTTCTTTATATCTGATTTTAATGCGTTTGTTGCTTTAACTTCTTGTTCCGGTTTTTGATTATCAGGAACCATTTTTATTGTTTTTGAGCCTGATGCTTGTTTTGTTTTTTTTACACTTCCAACTCCGGAAGCTTCTTGTACTTCACCTGATGAAGATATTGGACTAAATTCAACCATATAAAACTCTCCTTATTTGATTCTCTCTACATGTTGTTAAAGTAAATATTTATTCTACAATTTCACAAGCTATATATATAGTTACAAAACTTAACAACTATAGGCTATCAATATTAGACAAACTAACCTCATCAAAACTATCTGAAAGTATAGTTTCTGGGGTATTTTGACCATTATGTATTTTTTGATTTATATTATGGTTAGTAACTAACCATTCATCTTTCTTTGCATTATATAAAATATCCGTTCTTTGCTCTTTTGTTCCTCTCAAAATCGTTGTCGGGATATTATGGTTTTTTAACATTCTATGCAATTTCTTAAACATCATACTTGAATCACGAAACAAGTCCAAAGAACCTACTAAAAAACCACTTAAATTATTATTTCCTTCATCAACCATACCCATTATATGTTTTTCTATGTTATCAAAATCAGAATTTTCTTTTTGGGTAGGACATATATGAAACATAACAACTTTTTTATTCTTTTTGTCAATAATTCCACCTGCAGTGCAATCGTATATATCTGTAGTATAAGCTCTTTTAGCCTTTACTGTTTCATTTGCAGTCCAAGGATAATCAACTTTATGAAAAGTCAACATTCTATGTCTAGTAAACTCACTTACTGTCACAGGTCTAATTTTAGCTTTGAATGATACATCTGACATATTAGTTTCAAACACGCTAAAAATATTTTTTGCGGGTTTATAAAAAAAATTTTACATTAATTTAGTATCTTAAAGGGATTTTTGACCAATTTACTTCTACTTTGTCATATCCAAAATTTAGGAGCATACGATTTGTACTTGTGTAAAAAATATTTTCGTTCATTGTTGGGCCTATATTAATTGATTTTAATGCCCGTTTTGGAAATTTGTACTCAACATAAGGTACAAACAAACCATTCTTTTCAATTATCTTTGTCGGTTCTGGTAAATGCCCTAGTTGAGAATGGTTTACTATAACAATTCTGTATTCTTTTTCGTCTTTGAATTTATTATTCTTAAAAAATACACTAACAAGCGAAAGCATATCTATCAACTCTAATAAAATATCATTAAGTCTGTTTTGCTTTGCATGTTTTGTATATCTTGTCGCCCCCAAAGTCCTTTCATATTTTTTGTTCCAATGTTTCAATATTGATTTAATAATAGATTTTTGTTTTTTCTCATCATAGATTATACAACCACATATCGCATTATATTGTTTTTTGTATATATCACACATTATGTCATTTATATCAAAACCCAAATTATAACCCGTATATGTTTTTTCTTTGGAATAATTATTCCAAAGTATCAAGTTATCTTTTTCTGTTGAAAAAGATAATGTATAGTATTCTTGAGTATAAAGTTCGCTATACCCATCAATTATATTTTTGTATTTATTTTCAAAATGTTCTATTACATTATCAAACAAAACACTATTCAACGGTTGATTTGCATTTATCAAATCAACAATAAGTCTATATGTATAAGAAACTTCTGCTTTGTCATTAAGAAACAAAACATTCGATAGACGCAATGTTTTATTAGACACAATATTCAAAAGTTTTTCAGGCTTTGTATAATGATATATCTGGTCTGAACAATCATTATCCAAAAACCTCTTAATTTTGGGGATTTTTTTCAAAAAAATTTCATAATATGACATACATTACTATTATAAAGTTTTTTTGAAACAATTCAAGTAGTATTACAAAGAAATTATCTCTTATCCAAGACTTTTATAATATGCCAACCAAACTGTGTTTTGACAGGTTCTGAAACTTCACCTATAGCCATTTTGAAAGCTGCATTTTCAAACTCGGGCACCATTTGTCCTCTGCCAAAATATCCCAAATCACCACCTCTTTGACCTGATGGACACATTGAATATTGTTTTGCTAAACTTTCAAAATCTTCACCATTTTTTATTTTAGATTCAAGAACAATAGCTTGCGCCTCTGTTTGAACCAAAATATGCTCTGCTCTGACTTTTTCAAACTCATATCCAAATGCTGTAGATACAGTCAAAACCAAGCCAAATATTACTGATAAAAATCTTTTCATAATTAATCTCCGTTTTTTTGATTATTATATCAAAAATTTGCATACATAGATATAAGTTAACATGGTATAATCTTGGTATGTATGATGAATTATTCCAAAGATTAGCAAAATCCGATTTTAGAAGCAAATTCAAACTAAAACCAAAAGACAGAGAGTACCTTGAGAAAAAAGGACTTGAGGTAATAGAATCACATGCTAGAGATTTTATAGCCAAGAGAATTGCACCTGCAAATATTCCTAACGACGGGAAACAAACACCGACCAAAGGACACCCAGTATTTACTGCACAACATGCAACTGCAACATGTTGCAGAGGTTGTATAAGCAAATGGCATAAATTACCTAAAGGAGTTGAATTGACACAAACTCAACAAGAATACCTTGTGAATATAATTATGGAATGGATAAAAAGACAACAAGCATAAGCTACAAAACAACTTCTGAAATAAAAGCAGAATGTTCATCTGCAATAGGTAGAAAAACTATAAACTCATTCTCTGTACCATTGGCAACAAGTTTTATTTCTCCGTCATGAGCTTCTACAATTTTTTTACAAAAATATAATCCTAATCCGACACCATTATTGGTTTGCAAATCTTCGCAACAAACATATTTGTCAAAAATATTTGCTTTCAAAGATTCTGATATCTCAAAACTGTTATTTTTTATACCAAGAGAGATTGAATCTTTGTTTTTGTATAAATTTATATACAAATCTGTACCCTCAAAACCGTAGTTTATTGCATTGTTTAGCATATTACCAATTACCCGTCTTATCTGTGTTTTGTCGGCATAGATATTGGGATTAGACAAATTTGATTCAATGTGAATATTTATATTTTTAATTAAAGCCATATCCTTTATTTCTTTTACACATCTTGAAACCAAACTCTCGATATCGAAATTCGTTCTATGTAAATAGATAACTCCGTTACAGTCTTTACAGGTTTTAAGAAGTGTATATAACATATCACGCATATATTTAGAAGATTCAATTATTAATTCCAAAACTTCTCTTTGGTCATCATTTACTTTGTCATAAAACTGCTTATAAAAATGTTCTAAAGAATAGATTTGAGCAAGTAAAGGATTTTTCAAATCATGTGAAAGTGTTGCTAAGAATAATCCTTTTTGATTTTCTAATCTTTTTTCAGCATCAATATTCTTTGCAATAGTAACAAGTCCGTTTATTTCGTTATTTTCGTTTAGAATCGGTGCTTTATTAATTTTATACCAATGTCTTTTTCCGGAATAATCTAATGCAGATTTTTCTTTAATTAACTGTTTCTTATTCTCTAAAACATAATTATCTTCATTTTGAGTTTCAGGTTCAGCACCTTCCATATTCAATTTCAGATTATCAGCAAATATATCAACACCTTCATAAACAAACCGTTTTGAATGTTCATTTGCAACTATTAGATTTCTGTCTTTATCCTTCATATAAATAAGTACAGGAAGATTATCTATCAAAGAATTTAACTGCAAATTTTTATTAATAAGTTCTTTTTTCAAAGTTTCTTCATTTGTAACATCAGAAGAAACTGTTAAAAGTCCCTCAAGACTACCGTTTTTCACAATCGGAGTAATAGTTTGTTTTATTATTCTGTTAGTTGGTTTTAGACGAATCATACAGGTTTGAATTTCTAAAGTAGAAATAGTTTTATAACTCTGCTTTGTTATAGTTTCTGCACTTTCTTTATCCAAAATCTCGTTTACGGATTTACCCATAATAGTAAAATCATCAGAAGCCCCGATAATTCTTCTGAAGGCTTTATTATAGGCAATATAATGCAAGTTCATATCCTTTACTGTGACTATATCCTCACAGTACTCTAACACTGCATCTAATAAATTTTCTTTTGCTTCTAGATTTATCATATCTTCCAGAATTTTATAATAATAGTTATTAATCAACAATTAACCACTAGGCTAGTTTTATTTTATACTATCAGCGCACATTTAATCAAGATAAAAACTTTTCTTACCTTCATCAAAAACAACAGTAGAGCGTTCTTGAGCGAAATATTCTTTGATAAAAATTATAACCTCATCAGAAACAGTGTCATCAAAAGAAAAATATTGCATACTGCAACAGTCATGAACATGAAGTTTTATTCCAAACTTCGCATCAAGCTCTTTTTTAAGGTCAACAATCTTAAAGAAGTCCACAACAAACATATAAACTCTTGTTATTACTAATATATTATACTAAAGAAAATTATACATTAGCTAATTAACTATAAAAAATATATAAGGTCGGTTT
>USCK01000112.1 GCA_900553205.1 uncultured bacterium
ATCATGATGAAATATATTCTAAGTTAGAACATACACATACGGTAAGTGATATTACTGATGTAAGTACATTAGCAAAGGCTGATCATAATCATAGTTATAATGATATTCAAAATAATTATTTTAAAATAAAAACAGAAACGAAACAAGAACTTGTAGACGACATATATTATATTGTCTACGATGCCTCTGAATTACTGAATAAGGAACAAAATGGAGCACATATAAGTGAATGGGTTAAGTTAAAAATAAAATTTTTAGATAACATTGAGATGATAGTTGATAAAAACGGATTAACTATAAAAGTTGGAAAGAAAGAATTCATTTTTTCTGAGTCAGGTTTTTTCGACGGAACAGAAAAAGCTTAATAAATGTTCATTTCATTTTTATAAATGAATTTTCCACGTCCATGCACTCCTATTAAGTATGATGGTACAAAGGAGTTATTGATGATGAATATTCAAACAATTATTATTCCAGCAGAATTTGATCTTGATGATTTAGATTTAGATGATGAAATAGGACTCCAACCTAATAAAAAACCAATATCAACAATTGACAAAAATATAAAAAGAAAAAATGAACACCTACCATATAAAAAGCCTACACCAATAACCGCTAAATATAAGTTCATTGAAAAATTAACAAAAACTACTAAATAAATTTCACTTTTAATGTATATGTTTTCTTATTGGTACGCGATCGGTTTTATGGTAATAGTGTTTCTAGTAGGTGGTGGACTTACACTTAGTGGTATCACTGAAAGGGATATGCAAGAAGAAAATCAAAATGTTCCTTCTCAAGAATCGATTATGTCGATTGATAATCAAAATGAACCATACACAAGATCTAAATAAACATTTCATATTTATTTTTTATTATGACACAAAAGATCGAATGGCTTTATCCATCGAATGGAAATCCACCAGATATTCCTAAAAAATATAAAGAAAAAGATAAAATTTCAACTATAGGGGTGGTGTTATTTCAAAGTAAAACACCATTATTTAACGACATTCTTGATAATATCGAATTATTTTATAAAGACTTTTATGTTATTAGTGATTCTGAAACAGCTTTAAATGTAATTAAAAATAATTTATTATTTGACATTAATCATTTTGAAGAAATACGGCAAAGTTTAAGTGATTATTATTTAAAAACATATAATATAAAGCTTAATGGTGTTCCACAATGGGATGATAAATTAGAAAATTGGATACGTGATGTGTATGTCGGAGATGTTAAAATTACTATTACAAATTGTGAAAATCCTAATATTTATTTATATACAGATATTGAAGTTAAAAAATATTTTAATGATTTTTTAGAATATAAGTTAAAACCAAAATATAATCGAGATGATTTTTACCAACAATTAAAAATACAATTTGATTCAGATAAAAGTTTTAATGAACTATATAACTATTTTTATGGTTATATTTTTAATGCATACGCATTAGCAGCGATTATTAAGTCAGAAGAAACTGACAATATGAAAAGATTATTTAAACAATTTAATGAAGTTTTAACAAAAGATATATTTAAACAAAAGATTATTGAAGCAGTAAATTATAAACCAAAACTTGAATATTTAAAATCAAAATTTAATCATCCTAACTTTGATGAAATTTATATTGGTGATAAAACTATTGATGAATGGTATATTAAACATGCAGTCGAATTTGTTTATAGAGATATGCTTAATTCTGCACAATTTATAGGTAGAAGAAATTATATTAATTATGTAAATAAATCAAAACCCATTGATATGATTATAGAACCATCAGATGAAGATGAAAAAATTCAACCAGTTCAAATTAAAGAAATAGCAACAGATTCATTTAATCTAAAATATAATAAGAAATATTATGGTTTACATCATGTAGCATTTCCAGGTACATATCAAATGGATTTATTCTTTTCAGCAAAAAATAAGAATTGTTATTTACTTGCTATTGAAGTTAATACAAGATATTTATATGTAGCAAGAACAAATATTGCACTTGTTTCATATGAAAATGGAAGAGAAATAAAAGAAATGCAACAGAAAACAGATTTAGCAATATATTTAGCAATGGAGAAATTATTTGAACAAGGTTGGAAACCAAGTATTATTAAATCAGATTCAGAACCTGCTTTTGATAGTAAATTTATTAAAGAAAAGGTATATAAAAAAAGATTTATAACACATCAAACAGTGTATAGAACAACAAAAGAAGATGGAAAAACATTACCAAATCATACAAGTCTTGCTATTGCTGATAGAGTAATTAAAACAATTAAGAAGACTTTTAAAAATAGAGGATATATTAATGGACAACTTCCTTATAAAGAAGTATATAAATTTGTTGAACATTATAATAATCGTAAACATCGAACTTTAAGTTCTATTTTAAAAAGACCAACAACACCAGCAGAAGTTCATAATGATTTTAAATTAGAAGTTGCAATTATTAAAAATCGTATCGAAGAAAATAAGAAAATTAAACAAAGAGATGGTTGGTTGATTCCTAAAAATACTACTGTTAAAGTTTATAAAGATATCGATATGAGTAAAAATAATAGAACTACAAGAATAGATAAATATATTGTTAATCGAAATATAGGTAATATTTATGAAATTATTAACAAAAGAACAGGTGAACCAGAATTTATTAGTAGAATAAAAATTTCAAGAGATTAATTTTTTATTAGAAAAAAACTTTCCCATGAAGTACTTTGCAGTACACTTCTGGACTGATTGTCCTATAGTTTTCAGTGGGAACATAAGTGTTTCCAGATGCTGATTCCTTTGGTTCCTTAAGAATCAGTCCTTGTAACCTTTGGTACGGGTTAACGTCAATGAAAGCTGGGTTAAATGTAACTATGGGTTGATTGCCCTTAAACATTGTTAGAACCCCGTTGTGAGTTGACAGTTCTTCTTTTCCTTCGTTGTCGTGAACAATGAGCCCAATCGGTTTGATTGCGAGTTGATAAAATCTCGTCAAAAATGTTTTTGAAGGCTCAAATAAGATGACGACGTCGCCAGCGACACCGTCCTCCTTTTGCACCACAGATCGAAAGTCAGCTGCTGAATAGAACATTGACTAAATGAAATAAAAAAAAACTATACGGACAAACTCTTTATTCAATTTTGACATCTTGATTGTTTACGTCAACAATTAATTTTTCTTTGTCTCTCAATTTGGAGTAAACATCCCAAATTTCATCGAATGAATAGGGTAGTGGTATTTGTCTTAACATATAACGTAATTGTTCTTTTGAGAATCTTGAGAAAATAAATATAGTTGAGGTGTTAGATTTTATTTCCGTTGGTAAAGATTTCCAAAATTGAACTGCAATAAATACTGAACATTGTACGTGTGCTAATCTAGTAAATAATTGATTAAAGAAATTGGTATTTTTCTTAAATAATTTGTTATTTGCAGCATCTTCAAAAAATATTAAAGTATGCAATGTTACATTGGCGAAATTATCAATCTTTAAAAAATCAAACATCTTTTCAACCTGATCTTCTTGAATCCTATCTTCATAATGTTTTTCTTTTATATAATTATATAACATTTTCCATTTTAATAATTCTTGAATATAATTTTCAGCTTTATCTTCAGGTAAATATTTGATAGGAATTCTTATTAGTTGCTTTAATGATTCAAATGTTGGGTCGTTAGGTCCTCCTGTTTTGTTAATATAAACTAATAAATGTGTACGTGGACAAACATTTGATATCTTAATAATTTCTCTAATAATTGTATGTGTCTTTCCACTTCTTTGTCTACCTACTGCAATATTTAATGAATTATATTGAACATTTATTTGTGGATGAATTTCTTTAATTAATTCATCATCTAATTTTGGTTTATTACTTTGTAAACATTCATCAATCATATAATCTAATTCGTTTAAATCAATATCCATATTTAACATCTAAAAAAATGATTTTTTACTTAACAATACATTTTTATAAAATGGATCCGCTAGCGTGGGTAGCAATAAATTGGGATGCCGATGTACCAAAAGGAAAAGAGCTAAACATTTATGAGGAAGAACAAAAAGAGGATGCTCACTATGTTTACGAATACAACCTTATATATTCGATAGGACCATATAATCCTATTCGAACAATAAGTCCAGTTTACTATCCCTTCATAAATCTGTACACGACAGAAGAAGTGGTTAAGGAATTGAGAAAATTTAATAAATCTTAATTTTGATTTCATTTTTATTTAATGCAAGCAATCTTCGAGTGCTTAGGTGTAGAATTTAGTGATACTGGTTTTGCATCAATGAACATAAATCCAACTCACAGTATCGTTGCTTCAAAAAATGGTGGTGAACAAAATGTAATTACTTTAACTGTAACAGCTTATAGTAATACACATAAAATTGTTGGTAAAAGAATTTTTAAGTTTATTGATGATAAATATAAGATCTCACCAGTTAAAAGACTTGAACATATAACAATTGAAGATTTGGAGTCAGCTTATTTATTATCAAGAGAAGAAATTCTTAAAGAAATTTACAAAGATTTACAAGGCAGAATCAATGTTTTAACAGATAAAATAGATAAGTTGCAACAATTCTATAATAAAAATGAATAATATTAGAAAATGATTTTTTTATTTAAAGTAATCATCTTCATTACCTTCTTCATACTTGACTTTGATCTTTCTTGGGAAAGAACTAAGATTAGCAACTGCAAGATCTTTTGTCATCTTGAAGCAGGTTTGACCTTTTGCAAGATCAAATGTTAATTTTTTACCATTATACAAGTCATTGTATAATGTCATTAAGTCATTGTTATACTTATCTTTTGCAAGATTAAGTATTGACTTAACTGTGAGACCTTTACCTCTGAACATGTAATCATAGGTGTTATCACTTAAGAGAAGCTTATCAATGTACATCTTCTTCATCAGGAATAAGCTCTCTACAGCACACTGGACATCTTCACGACCATTGAATGAGGTAAAGTCACTATGGAATTGTCCAAGGTTAGTTCCTTTTAATGGACGGTGGTACTTCTCTTCAAAAGCTTTTTCAAGCTTTTCAAGATCTTCATGAACAATATGCATGCTATCTGTGTCTTGATAGTAGATCCTGCACCCAATGTCATAAGCAAGACACATTACTTCATTCATGATACGCTTACTCATTGAAAGCACTTGGATACCGAGTAAGCTAAAGTTGAAATGGTTGTCGATTGGAACGATCTCTTTGATGCCATGGATGTCTGAGTCCATAAGATCTACTATCTCAACGATCTTATTATAATTCTTCACAATGTACCTGTCAGTCTCCTGATCTCCCTTAATGTACTTGATGTCCTTCTCGACAGGTTTCTCAATGGTTTTACCGTAACAACTATTCATGATTAACTTGTATAGTTGTTGAAGAGGGTTCTTTTGTTTCTTGTAATCAACCCTCTTTTGGAAGATCTTCTTGATTTCGTCTTGTATCCTGTAGTCTCTTTTACCATCCCAATAGTAACCTTTAATGAACTCGAACTCAATTTGTTGGAAGTTGATGAGATCTTCAAGGAATATATTATCAACAACAACATTGATTGGTTCTGTGATCTCATCTGTGTTAACATTGAGTCCGTCAATCTTCTGAACTATTAATGGGAATGGATAGTGTTTGTGGACAGCTGTAATTTTGATCTCGACAACATATGCGGATTGTTTGGAAAGGAAATCCATATTGAGTTGCCAGTCTTCAATCACCTTAGGAATGCCTTCTACTGTCCAGAGACGTGCCATTGCTGATGGATAAAGTGAAACAGCATCATAGTCGCAGAGATTCTTCTTTACATGCCACTTCTTATTGTACGCACACATGCACCTACCACCGTATACTGCTTTGGAAAGGAAATGACGTACATGACCACCTACCTTGTACAATTGTTTATTAGGATAATAAACATTCTGGTTGAAGACTTCATTAGCGAGACTGGAAATGGATATAAAATGGATGACGTCAATGTTGAAGTCTTTCTTGAAACCTTCTCTGAACACATTGAAGCTTTCACGAAGGATGCGAACATCTTGAGTGCAATAGAACTCAGCGTATTTGTACATGTCAAAGTAATCATTGTTGACTCTTGCA
>USCK01000113.1 GCA_900553205.1 uncultured bacterium
CTGCTAACCAAACACCATCTATCGCACTTAATTTAATCTAATTAGATTAATTTTTGTTACAAAATTTCAGTTTACTGATTTAAAGGGTATAAAAAAATCTTTATTATAAATAGAGAGTATCGTATTTACAATTAAATAAAAGAGAGAATAAGGATTATTTTCCCACATTTGAAAGGAGTATCAGACAAATGGCTCTAACTATAAATACTAATTTGGGGTCTTTGATTGTTAAAAAAGATTTGCAAACTGCAACAAATAATTTGCATAAAGCATTGAAACAAGCAAAGCTTTCAGAAAGTATAAAAAATATTGCAGCGATTAATCAACAATCATCTATTGTAGACGATAAGGTTGATACACAGTTAAATGCAATTAGTGTAGCTCAAGATAATGTAGCTATAGGTTCAGGAATGTTATCAACTGCAGATAACAATTTTGATGTTATATCTACACAATTTAATAGAATCAAAACATTTGTTAAAGAAATGGAATCAGGCAAAATATCAGATTCTGTCGGACGGGCAAAAATTCAAGAAGCTTTTGAAGCTATTGATATAATTGCAAAAGGCACAGAGTTTAATGGCACAAAACTATTAGACGGAAATGATGAAGAAGTAAAACTACAAATAGGTACGGACAAATCTAATGATAGTAAAATCTCTATTGGTTCAGAAATCTTTTTAGATTCTAAATCTGAGGCTTTAGTAGGTATGTCAAAAGATGATTTTATATCATTGATATCAGACAAAGAAAATGGTTATTCAAAGATTTATGAGGCTTTGAATAGCGCATCAGAAACAATTTCTGCACGCAGGACCAATATTGCAAAAGTTCAGAACAAACTTGATGCGACAGCAGATTCACTTGATGTTCAATACGCAAATATCACATCATCAATGTCAACAATAAAAGATGCTGATGTTGCTTCATCTTCTGCCGAAAACATCAAATCACAAATCTTGAGTCAGGCGTCTGCGTCACTTGTTTCGGTGGCTAACCAATCGCCTTCGACTGCGATAAATTTGATTTAGGATTACAAATATTATACAAATATACCAAAACGAGAATAATTTTTTATTCTCGTTTTCTTTAAGTTATTAAGAGCTAAGTTAATAAGTGATTAAGGTTTAATAGTGATAAAGTCATTCTTGTATATGTTACGTAATTCGATGACAAAACTTTCTTATTCACTTAATAACCTAGTAACTTAGTAACTTAATTAAAACTTACTTACTGCTTATACTCATAAACCAGACAACCACCTTGTTGGAGCATATATTCATTTATATTAATATTATCAGCGTATAAGATTCCGACTTTTCTATCATATCTGTCTGTATCGGTGAATTTAACTTTTACATTCGGGTGGTTTTCCAAAAATTTGCATAAAATTCTTTTTGACTGAACTCCTTTTTTAACAACTTCTTCAATAGAAATTTTGTTGAGGTATGCCTGTTTATAAGCTCTGTTTATTTTAGATGTTTCGTAACAGTCTATCCCTGTCAGTCTTATTGGTACTTCTTTGCCATCAACAATACCTTTGATAGTGTCGCCGTCACATACTTTGGTGATAATGATTTTGTGAAAACACATATCTGCCATAACGATTTCAGATATTGTTAATATTGTAAGTACCATAATTATTATTTTTTTCATAATAATTATAATGAACTTTTTAAAGACATTTTACTATTAGCTGTTTGACTGTTTTTTGTAATTTATAAACGATATTAAATCTTGGTAGAGATCCTTCGGGATAAATCCCTCTGGATGACAAAACTTTCTTATTCACTTATTTACTTAATAACTTAGTAACTTAATATCAAAAATAATCTCTATTTTTGCTTATCTTTACATCTTTGGTTTAAATGATAAACTTTTAATATAGGAGAATTGTAAAGGAGAATTGTACAATGGCTCAACAATATATTCCACAACCAAAAACAAGAACAGCATTAGTTTTATTCTTGAAGGGTGCAGCAACACCGGTTGTTTTGTATTTTGATAATCCTCAAGCAGTTTATCAAGAATTTAAACAACTTATGAAAAGTCCTTCGCCTGTTCTTGTAGAAAAAGAAGCAAACGGACCTGTTAAAAAGATTTGTTTTGTTTCTACTCAAATTGCAAGCTTAGTTTTACAGGACGAAGTTTATGGATAAGGTAAAGATTTCAGAAATAGAAAATTCTAAGGACAAATTTCTTCATCTTGATATTGAGGACAGTCTTTTAGAACCACAAGCTGACCTGAAGGCTTCTCTTGATATAACTCCTTTGGGAGAATTTATCTCCGTAAAAGGACATGTTACAGGAACTGTTAAGCTGGTTTGTGATTTATGTCTAAAAGAATTTGATTACAATTTGGATTTTGATATAGATGAAATGTATGCTAAAAACTCTGTCTATGACGGTGAAAAGCAAGAGATAGAGATAAAAGACGGACAATTTGTAATAGATTTAAATGGCTCTGATGAAATTGATATTTATGACTTATTGTATCAATCTGTAATATTAGAGTTACCAAATAAAAAAGTTTGTGGTATAAATTGTAAAGAGGATTTCTTTGAAAAAGATGATTCTTTTAAGGTTCATGATGAAAGAATGGACATATTCAAAACAATAAAGATAGAAAAATAGTCGAAGTAATATATAGAAAGGTATAAGGAAAATGGCAGTACCAAAGAAAAGAACAGGACATAGTGCACAAGGAAAAAGAAGAGCAAATTGGAAGGCTACAAAACCTGAAACAACTATTTGTTCAAATTGTGGTGAACCGGTTTTAACTCACACAGTATGTACAGCTTGTGGACATTACAAAGGTGAACCTGTAAGTTTAAAAGATAAACAAGTAGAAGTTAAAGAAGAAAAGAAAGCAGCAAAAAAATCAACTAAGAAATCTGCTAAAAAAGAAGAAGCAGTTGAAGAAACAAAAGTTGAAGAAACTGTTGCAGAAGAAAAAGAAGAAAAATCTACTGAAGAATAATAACAGAAAATAGAAGAGGACGAGATGACAAGAATAGCTATTGATGCAATGGGTGGCGACCACGCTCCTTTTGAGATAGTTGCCGGTGCAGTTTGGGGTGCAGCCGAATACGGTGTAGGACTTGAATTGGTTGGTAAACAAGATCAAATAGAGCAAGTATTGGATCAAATTGACCAAGAGGGTATATATTCTGACTGTGGTAAAGGTGGAAAGAAAAAAAGAATCAAAGTTGATGTAAAAAAACTTGATATCAAAATCACTCATGCATCAGAAATTATCGAAATGGGCGAAGCTCCCGGACAAGCTATTCGTAAGAAAAAGAAATCTTCTATTGTATTAGCTGTAGATGCCGTTGCAAAGGGTAGTTCAGATGCAGTTGTTGCTGCAGGTTCTACCGGTGCAGCTATGGCATCAAGTTTGTTTGGTTTGGGCAGAATTCCGGGGATTGAAAGACCTGCGATTGCTGTTACATTACCTACTATGAAAAAACCTATTGTTGTTATTGATGCAGGTGCAAACAGCAGCTGTACTCCACAGATGTTGAAACAGTTTGCTATTATGGGTTTAACTTTCTCAAAGAATGTTTTGGGTGTTGAAAATCCAAGAGTAGGTGTTTTGAATATCGGTGAAGAAGCAGGTAAAGGTAATGAGCTTGCTCAAAATACATACAAATTGTTAGAACAAGAACAAGGTAATATGAATTTTGTCGGAAACATTGAAGGTAGAGAAATCTTCTTGAATGTTTGTGATGTTATTGTTTGTGATGGTTTTGTAGGTAATGTCGCGTTGAAGATTACAGAAGGTACATCTTCAATGTTATTCAGAATGATTAAGGCTGAGTTCAAGTCTGATTTTGTCGGTGCAATTATTGGTATGCTTGCAAAACCATTTATGAAACGTATTTATGAAAAAATAAACTATGAAGAATTTGGAGGAGCTTTACTTTTGGGGGTTAAGGGTATAACAATTATCTCTCATGGCAGAAGTAAAGCATACGCTATTAAAAATGCCGTAAGAGTAGCTAAAGAAGCTGTTGAAAAAGGCGTAAACAGAAAAATTTCAGAATTTATAGAGGGCTAGAGGTTAAAATGACAAATAAATTGATTCCGTTGCGTATTGCAGGTGTTGGGTATTCTTTACCTGAAACAGTGGTTACAAATGATGACCTGACAAAACTGTATGAAACATCAGATGAATGGATTTATTCAAGAACAGGAATCAAGGAACGTCGTTTGGTGTCGGGTGAAGAAAACGCTATTGATTTAGGCTTCAAGGCTGCAAAAAATGCTATTGAAAAAGCTGGTATTAATCCTGAAGAAATTGATTTGATATTGGCAGCATCATCTGCACCTCCTGATTTGTATCCAGCAATAGCTTGCCATATTCACAAAAGATTAGAAATCTCAAAACCTGTTCCTGCTTTTGATATTACTGCAGCATGCTCAGGACTTATTTATGGTTTAAGTATTGCAAAGGCTTATATTGCATCAGGCATGTACAAAAATATCTTGATAGTTGCAACAGATAACAATTCAAGATTGTTAGACTGGACAGATAGAGGTACTTCTATTTTATTTGGTGATGGTGCAGGTGCTATGGTTGTGACTCAAGCAGAGGACGGAGTTGACGATATTATTGCAATAGATATCAAGGCAGACGGTAATTTTGGACATTTGATTGAGTTGCCATTTTCTGGTAAGAATTGTCCTTTAGTTGAGCCAAACGAGGTGCAACCTGCAGGAATAAAAATGAACGGTCGTGGGGTTTATACCTTTGTTGCTAAGGTTTTACCACAGTATGTTGAACAGTTGCTTGCAGATGCAGGTGTCAGTGCCGGCGAAATTGATTATTTAATTCCTCACCAAGCAAATATGAGAATTATTCAAGCCGTTCAAGAAAGACTTGGATATTCTGATGAAAAAGTAATTTCAAACATAAAATATTATGGAAACACATCAGCTGCGTCAATTCCTATTGCAATGGCAGAAGGTGTTGAAAAAGGCAAGGTGAAACTTCCTTCAACTGCAGTATTATGTGGTTTTGGTGCTGGCATGACATGGGGTGGTGCCATTGTTAGATTGAGAGAAGGTATTTGTTAGAAGGTTTGGTTTTAGCTTTCTAAGGAAGATTAAGGAGTAGTAATGACTAAGAAAATAGCTTTCTTATTCCCTGGACAAGGTTCACAATCTGTGGGCATGGGAAAAGATTTGTACGATAATTATGAATCTGCAAAAAAAGTTTTTGATACTGCAGACAGCGTATTGGGTAAAAGTATAACAAATATTTGTTTTGAAGGCCCTGAAGAAGATTTGAAACAAACAGTTAATACTCAACCTTCAATAGTTACAATGTCTATTTCAGCATTAGAAGCTTTGAAGTCAGAACTAGATATTACACCTTCTTATGTTGCAGGTCACAGTTTGGGCGAATATTGTGCGATGTATGCAGCAGGTGTTATGTCACTAGATGACACATTAAAACTAATCCAAAAGCGTGCAGATTTGATGTCTGAAACAAAAGGTGGCTCTATGGCGGCAGTTTTGAACGCTCCTGAAGGTGCAGTTGAAAAAGCTTTAGAAGAAGCGTCATCTGTTGGATATGTAGATGTAGCAAATTATAATTCACCTGTTCAAGTTGTTATAACAGGTGACAGCGATGCAGTTGCAAAGGCTTCTGAATTGTTGAAGGCTGCAGGTGTTAGAAAAGTTGTCCCTTTGGCAGTTTCTGGTGCGTTCCATTCTAAATTCATGGAAAATGCTGGCAAAGAGTTTGAAGGTTTTGTATCAGAGTTTAATCTTTCAGATGCAAAATTGCCTGTTGTTACAAATGTAGATGCTGAACCAACAACTATGGCATCAGAATTCAAAACTAAAATGCCAAGACAAATATATTCTTCTGTACATTGGACGCAAACAATCGAAAAAATGATTTCAGAAGGAGTTGATACATTTATAGAAATCGGGCCAGGAAAGGTTCTTGCTGGTTTGAATAGAAAAATTAGTTCAGAAATTACTACATATAATATCTATGA
>USCK01000114.1 GCA_900553205.1 uncultured bacterium
CTCTGCACCATCTTCTGTGATTTGAATGTCTAATATAGATGCAGTTCTTTTAATAACGGCTGAAAGTTCTTCTATTGAATAAAACTGTAAGCGATATATTATTCCAAATCTATCTCTCAAAGGCCCAGAAAGTTCACCAGCTTTTGTTGTTGCACCAATCAAAGTGAATTTAGGCAGAGGAACTCTTAATGTCTTTACTGTTTGAGATTTTCCTGTTGTCATATCAAGAAAAAAATCCTCCATAGCAGGATACAAAATTTCTTCTGCGACCTTGTTCAAACGGTGAATTTCATCAATAAATAATATTTCACCACCTTTTAATGACATCAAAATCCCGATAATATCTCTCGGACGCTCTAATGCAGGTGCTGAAGTTATTTTGATATCTGCACCCATTTGTTGAGCAATAACACCTGCCAGTGTAGTTTTACCAAGCCCGGGAGGTCCATAAAACAATAAGTGGTCAAGAGGTTTTTCTCTCAGTTTTGCAGCTTCTATTGAAATCTTTAAAGTTTCTTTTAGTGCTGATTGCCCGATATAGTCCTCGAAATTTTTTGGACGAATACTGTTTTCAAAAGTTTTGTCGTATTCTATACTCTCGGTTTTGATTATAGGATTCTTTTGTTTGGGTAATTGTTTCCCAAAATCGTTGTCATTTGATAATATTGCCATAGGAATATTATATCATATTGATTAATTATTGTAACTCTTTTAAATATTTATTAACACCGTTTGCAACGCCTATTGCAACTTTTTTGAAAAAATCTTTTGATTTATACAATTCTACATCTTCAGGATTTATCATATACGCCGTTTCTACCAGTACTCCAACATATTCTGTTGGACGAATAACTGCAAAACTTGCTTGAGTAATTCCGTTGTCTTTTGTTCCCAATGATTTAACTGTTTCAGCCTGTATATTTTCTGCTAATGGTTTTGAAAAATCTGTATAATAATATGTTCCTGTACCTTTATGTGTATTTGGGTCAGCACTTTCAGGGATTGAATTCATGTGTAAGCTGATAAAAATAATTCCATGTTTTGAAATTGCATAATTAACTCTATCATTTAAGGATACATACTTATCTGATTTTCTTGTCATAACAACATCATATCCTTTTGATTTGAGTTCATTTTTAAGAGCTTTTGCAGTCTTTAAGTTCATGTCTTTTTCTATATCACCCAGACAACCGACAGCCCCGGGTTCTTTCCCGCCATGTCCTGCATCTATAACTATTTTCAAGTGTTTTAATGAGTTTTGCTGTATCCCAATACTCAAAACTCCGTCATTCATCTTTGCGCTATAACAGTTTGGTTTTGGCAAAACGATTTCTGAATGAAAGGTTTCGTTTGGTCTGTTTTCAACATTATAAACATCTATCATTAAACGATTACTATTCAGCACTACGGAATATGGCAAATTTTTAGAGAATTTATAGCAATAAACCGTATTATTAGAATCTGTGTTTACGCTTTCACCTCTGTATTCACCAACTGTCGTATTCTCTCTCTGTTCAGGCATAATATGTTTAGTCATAACCCAGCCTGAAAGATTTTTATTTAGATAAACCCTTGAAAATTCATTCTTTTCACCTGTTATTTGCAAATCAGTATTCTTAGGCAAATAACCTAATCTATTCATACCAAAATCAACAGGAGTAGCTCTCAAGATTACATTATTGCAAACAGTTTTGTAGTCTTGAGCAGAAAACTCAGAAAGTTTTGTTTGTGTATCTTTTGGTTTGATTCGTGTAATTATATATTTATCTTGTTTTCTGTTTTCATTATTACCGACATAAAAAATATTATCACCGACTAACAATTTAAAAGTTTCAGCAAACGAGCCGTTCTTTTTAACCTCGACCTTTTTATCATTAATCCAAACTGTTTCTTTTTTATTCACCTTACCTATAAAAAATACTCCGTCCTGCTCAAGTATGAGTTCTTTTTCTAACGGAAAAGCCACATCATACGCAAATGACGGCAAGGCTGAAAATATAAAAATAAATATTAAGAATAGCTTTTTCATACGGACTTATTATACAACAAAAATTCATATTAATAGAGGATATCAGAAAGCCCAAATATATGAGATTATTTTATTAGAGAGGGATTATTGTGAATTTAGGAATACTATTATTAGGGGTAATAGGTGTTATTGCCGTATTTTCTGGGCAAATCGCAAACGGTTTATCCATTCGTATGCTACTTCAACCAACGGCATTCATAATCGTATTAGGTGGTACATTTTGCGCTACAATCCTAAATTTTGATAAAAAAACTCTTATGATAGCCATAAAAAATGCTATTGATGTATTTAGAAAAGAAAAATCAAACACAAACGAAATAATTAAAGAAATAATGCAACTATCAATCTATGCGAGAAAAAACGGGCTTCTTGCGTTAGGTAATGTACTAAACGAAGTAAACGACAATTTTTTGGCACGAGGTTTGCAACTCGTTGTTGATATAGGAAACCCTCAATTAATTTATGATATTCTTTCTTCTGAAATCTCGTATGAGGAGGAAGAAGAACTTATAAGTTCAAGAGTATTTGAAGCACTTGGAGGATATGCACCAACCTTTGGTTTAGTTGGTGCAGTATTTGGATTAATTAATGTATTAAAAGATTTAACAGCAATCGACACTCTGGGTTATGGAATTGCAACTGCTTTTGTTTCAACTCTGTATGGTGTTGGAATTGCAAACATATTATTCTTACCTATTGCAGGAAATCTTAAACAACGTACAAGAGAAAAAATCCTTTTCAAAGAATTGATTTTGCAAGGAATCGTATCTATATGTCTTCAAGAAAGTCCGACTATACTTGAAGAAAAGCTGTTGGCATACACAAAATCTCACGATAGAGGTCAATTTTAATGAGAGAGAACTACTACAACAATTCAAAAGATTATATTAACCGTTGGGTAATCTCTTATGCTGATTTGGTAACACTTCTCCTTGCTTTATTCTTGGTTATGTATGCAGTGAATAATGTTGAACATAAAAATAATCTGCAAACACAAACTCAAAACACAACAATAGGTGAGGTTAAGCAAACCAAGTTTGTTGAAATGCCGGAACTGCAAAAAGAACTCTTGAAGGAGTTTAAAAACGATAACGATGTTCTTCTGTTGAAGGACTCACGAGGTCTGATTATCAGATTAAAAGATGATATTCTTTTCGGTTCTGCAGAAGCTCAACTGCAACCTAATGCAACAGAAGCTCTTAATAAGATAATAGATATTTTGTCAAAAATAGATAATCCTGTTATAATAGAAGGGCACACAGATTCATTCCCGATAAAATCGGCGAAATACTCATCAAATTGGGAATTATCAACTGCGAGAGCAACGAGCGTAATCGATTATCTCGTAAAATCAAAAAGAATAAATCCTAAAAGATTATCTGCAGTAGGATATGGTGAATATGCACCTGTTGCAGAGAATACATCAAACAGTGGTAGGATAAAGAACCGTAGAGTTGATATAATAATATTAGAAAATAATATTGGAGATTAAAATGGCTAACGATGATATTGATTTAAAACCACAGGTAATAAGAAATAACAAAGGAAGTAACGAATTTTTGAAAACCGTAACTATTAACATTATTTCTACGGTTTTACTTTGTATAATTTTCACTTGCGCAAACTTTATTATTCAAACAAACTTGCTAAATTCTAAACTCGCAAGTATAAATGGTGTCACAGATGATGCAGGTGCTATGGACGATGAAGACACAGAACAAGTAAAACATGGTGTTGTCGTTGACTTGGGTGACTTTGTATTAAACTTAGCTGACGAAAATCAACGCAGATACTTAAAAACAAATATCGCTTTAGAAATTAGCCAAGCAGAAGCTGAAGAACCTACTGCAGAAGAGCCTAAAAAAGAAGGCGAAAAAGGTGGGGAAGGAGAAGCAGCTCCATCTCAAACAGGTTTAGAAAAGAAACTTGCAGAATACAAACCTGCTATCAGAGATGCTGTTATTACTAACTTGTCTAGCAAAACTGCAGTTGAACTTTCTACAGCAGCCGGAAAAGAACTTGCCAAAGAACAAATTATGGCAGCTGTAAATGGTATCCTTGCAGGACAAAACGAAGTATTAAGAGTAAGTTTTGGACAATTTATAATTCAATAGTTGGTCAGTTATAAAAATGGAAGAAAATAACAGAAATACAGGTATGCAATCAGAAAATTCAATATTCTCAGAAGGTATTGATGTTAATGAGTTTAAGAAGGGTTATAAACTCTATAATTTCAGACGCCCTGATAAATTCGCAAAAGATACATTAAGAGCCTTACAAGATATTCATAGAGAGTTTTCTAAACAAATATCAATGTTATTAACAGGTTATCTTCGTATGAAGGTAAATGTTGATGTAGTTTCTGTTGACCAGTTAACTTATGATGAATTTGTAAACTCTATGCCACCAAGTATGAGCGTTGGTATTTTTGAGTTTAACCCACTTCCGGGACAAATCCTATTTGGTATTACTTACGAAGTATTATCTTGTATTGTAGATAGAATGTTGGGTGGTAAGGGTGATGCAAATTCTCAATACAAAGAATTGACTGATGTTGAAACATCTCTTACTAAAAAAATTATTGATATTATTGTAAAAACATTGAACGATTCTTGGACAAGTATTGTTCCTGTTGAATATGCAATAGTGGGTCTTGAAAACGGATTTCAGTCCGTACAAGTTGCAGCTCCGGGGGAAATTGTAGCGTTACTTACATTTGAAATTCAAGTAAACGAAAAGACTTTCGGCTTAGCAAGTTTATGTTTCCCATATCCTGTATTGGAAACAGTAATTCCTCACTTAACTTCGCAACACATATTCCAAACAAAAGGTATTGTAGCAACCAGTGAAGAAAGACAAAGAATGATACACAAGTTGAACCCTTCAATGATGGATATTAGGGCTTTGTTTGGTACCTGTGAAATCACTCTTGAAGAATTTATGAAGCTGTCTGTCGGAGATATTCTTAAACTAGATGATACTATCGACCAAGATTTGATAGTTAAAATCAATGGGGTAAAGAAATTCTTTGCAAGACCCGGATTATTAAAAGACAATGTTTGTGTTAAAATAACAGATGTCTATGATGAAATGTATGATTTAATGAGAAATTACGAGTAGAGGGGGAATTTTGATGTTTGATGATGAACAACAAAATGAGCAAAATAATCAGGACTTAAATAATTTTACAGAAGGTCTTGACGCTGATATTATTAATAACGCATCAGAAACATCTTCATATTCTGATGATTCTTCTGTACAAAACACAGAAGATGATACTCCTGTTACAGTTCAACCTGTAAAATTTGCATCTTTTGACGAAGAAGAAAATGTTCATGGCAAAGAAAACAGAAACCTTGACCTATTGATGAATGTAAACCTTCTTATGTCAGTTGAACTTGGAAGAACTGAACTACCTTTCAAAAAAGTTTTGGAATTGACTAGAGGTTCTATTATCAGCTTGGATAAATTGGCAGGCGAACCTGTTGAATTATTTGCGAACGGCAAACTTGTTGCTTTCGGCGAAGTTGTTGTTATTGAAGATAACTTCGGGTTAAGAATTACAAGTATCGCAGCTCCAGAAGAAAGACTTAAAACAGTTCACGATTCAAATAATAACTAAATTTGATATTATAAACACAAGAGGCTGGCAATAATTGCCAGCCTCTTTTTTACACCTTACTTTACTTACTTAGTTCCTAGAGAAAATTATTTAATTAAATCTTTTTATCTAACCTACAAGACGAGCTCTTTGGTTATAGTTTGCAGACATCGCATTAACAGCATAACAGGCGATTGAAAGACGTCTTGAGAGCTTCATTTGAGTCATAGTATTTGTTGATACATAGTTCATAATACGCATAACATCATCTGCTGAAATTGCTGATTCTGTAATTTCATGTTTATCAACTTGTTTATCAGAATATTTTTGTACCAACAATTTATCGATAGTATCTTTTGCACCAATAG
>USCK01000115.1 GCA_900553205.1 uncultured bacterium
TATCAAGTCCTTTAAAAATTATTTCAACTATAAAAGTTAAACTATACAGCAACCTTCATTGAATTAGTAATAATTTCGTTAAAGCTATCAGCTTTCAAGCTGGCACCACCGATTAAACCACCATCAATATCAGATTGAGAAAGTTGTTCTTCGATAGTAGCAGGTTTTACAGAACCACCGTAAAGGATTCTGATAGCATTTCCTGCTTCTTCAGAAGAAACTTCTTTAACAACATTTCTAATCATAGCAATAACTCTGTTAGCTTCTTTAGAGTCACAAGTTTTGCCTGTACCGATTGCCCAAATTGGTTCATAAGCGATAACTGATTTTGCAACTTCTTCATTTGACAAACCTGACAAAGCAGCTCTGATTTGAGATGCGATATGTTGGTCAGTTACACCTGATTCTCTTTGTTCAAGAGTTTCACCACAACAAATGATTGGTAACAAACCACCTGCTAAGATAGCTTTAGCTTTTTTGTTAATCATTTCATCTGTTTCTGAGAAATATTGTCTTCTTTCAGAGTGCCCGATAATAACATAATCACAACCTGCATCTTTTAACATTTCTACAGAAATTTCACCTGTATAAGCACCAGATGATTCCCAGTGACAATTTTGACCGGCAATTTTTATTCTATCACTACCCCAAGAAGCTTTTGCAGCAGCTACTACACCGATTGTTGTGAATGTAGGTGCAACAATAATTTCCGGTAATTGTGATTCAGAAAGACCAGATACTAGAGATTTGATACCTTCGAACAATTCTCTACCTTGATCTTGTAATAAATTCATTTTCCAGTTTCCTGCAATGATTGGTTTTCTTGACATAATTATATCTCCTTACAATTTGTAAACCACTCCTTGAGTTTAGAATAAAAGCAGAGAACAATCAAGAGCAAGAAAAAATAAGATATCTAAAACCCTCTATCGGTAATTTTTATCTACAAAAACTTAAAACTTCTTATACTGGTTTGTTTCAATATATCTGAAAATATTTCTTATAACCCCCGGAGGGAATGTATAGTTATTATTGCAAGGTGTAATTTTTAGAATAGCCTTGTTCGCACCAAAAGTCATGACAGTAGCCAAAAACTTGTAACTGCCGACAGTGAACACAATATATCCACCTTTTGTTTGCATTTCTACAATATTGAAATTATTATCAGAAATCGCAGCCTCTGTGAGCAAAACAAGTTTTTCATATCCTACATTAAAAGTCTTTATACATTGAGGTAAGGTAAGAGTTTGAGGTGCACCCAACACATTTTGTTGAGGTGTTTCTGCCCAAACAGAAGATACTGCCCCCAATAATATAACAACTAATAATACTTTTATTATTCTTTCCATGATTCACCATAATTTACATCAACAACTAACGGAACCTTCAACGGTTGCGACAATTCCATAGCCGTTACAACTAATTGTTTCAATTCTTCTAATTCTTCTTTCGGAAGTTCAAACACAAGTTCATCATGAACCTGCATAATCATTTTTGCCTTTAAACCTTTTGCTGTAATTTGTTTATCAACCTCTATCATCGCTTGTTTTATCAAATCAGCTGCCGTACCTTGTAACGGTTGATTAATTGCAGCTCTTTGTGCAAACTCTCTAATTTGATAATTTGAGCTTTGGAGTTCTGCTAATAAAAATCTTTTACGACCTAACAAAGTTTCTACATATCCGTTTTTGTTTGCAAAATCAATCTTATCTTGCATATATTGTTTAATTTTTGGATACGACTCAAAATATTTATCAATGAACTCTTGAGCTTGAGTATTTGAGATATTCAGCGCTTTCGCTAAACCATACCTCGATTGACCGTATATAATCCCAAAGTTTACGGCTTTAGCTTTACGGCGCATATCTTTTGTAACATTTTCAACATCAACACCAAAAACTTTTGATGCTGTTAATGTGTGAACATCAATATCTGAATTGAAAGCGTTAATTAAATGTTCATCACCAGAAACATGAGCCAACAGCCTAAGCTCAATTTGTGAATAATCTGCAGACAGAATCAAGTTATGTTCTTTATCTTGAGAACAAAAAGCATTTCTGATTTTATTACCTTCTTCCGTTCTTATCGGAATATTTTGCAAATTCGGGTTAGAAGATGACAAACGCCCTGTCACAGTTGTAGCCTGATTATATGTTGTATGGATTCTACCATCACGTTTAGAAATCAATGTTGGAAGTGAATCTGTATAAGTAGATTTCAATTTTGAAAACTTCCTATGTTGCAAAATATAATCACATATTTCATAATCCTGTGACAATTCTTCTAAAATTTCTGCAGATGTAGAACGACTGCGTTTTTTCTTACCTGTTTTTATATCCAACCTATCATAAAGCACTTCTGCAACTTGTTTTGGAGAATTGATATTGAAAGGACCACCTGCTAATTGATAAATAAATTCCTCAAGCTCTGCAAGTTTACCTGTCATATAATCTGATAATGTCTTCAAATAATCAACATCTATTGCAACACCAGTGTATTCCATTTTTTCTAATACAAAAGTTAATGGAAATTCGATATTCTCGAGCAGATTTTTTTCAGTATCATTCAAATTTTCTTTCCAGTAATCTGTCAGCTGACGAATTGTATAAGCCTCATCAGAAGCGAACTGCCACATCTCTTTTGTACATTCTGATGTAACATTTTTTTTGTCGCACATTATATGGTTTAACAAGTCCATAGCCTGAAACTCTAATGAATGATTACGACTAGGGTCTTTTACATAACTTGCCAACAAAATATCATAGCCAAACCCTTCAAGATGAATATCAACGGCTCTCAAATCATTAATAACTCGTTTTGCATCATAAAAATATTTGATTATGGTTTTATCTTCTAATATTGGTTTTAATTTTTTGAGGTATTTATATTCGGCATAATACCCCTTATCGCCAACACCTATAGAAACACCAACAAACATTGGACCTTCGGTATAAACATTCAAACTCATTATTCCCTTATCTCGTATATCCTTGATAAGAGGCTCTATGTCGGCTTCTTCGACTTTTGCAGAAGAAAATTCTGTATCTCCAACAGTTTCTTTTACCACCTGAGAAAATAACCCTAATTGTCCGTTATCCAAACTGTTTTCTTGTTTCACTTCTAAAACCTGCGATTGAGAAACATTTATGTCAGGATTAAATGATGTTAAAATCTCATTTATATTTTTTATGTATGAATAAAACTGCATATTCTTTAAGAAATCAACAACCCTATCTATATCTGGTAATATTACGTTTGCTGATTCAAAATCAAAATTGATATCTACATTACGAATAATAGTCGCCAATTTTTTACTTAAAATCGCAACATCTTTTTCTGCACAGATTTTTTCTCTTATTGATTTTTTTTCAATATTTTCACAGTCCTCAAGCACATTTTCTAAATTGCCGTATTTATCCAAAAGCTGTTGAGCCGTTTTGGGACCAATACCTCTTATCCCGGGAATATTATCAGAGGTATCACCTCTTAAAGCTTTATAATCCACAACTTGATTTGGATACACACCAAGCTTTTCATAAACTTGTTCCCAGCCGTATTCTTTCAATATACCTTGTGATGGTATAAGAACTTTTACTAACCCTTCTTTATCAACAAGCTGAAAAGAATCTTGATCACCTGTCAAAATAAGAGTTTCATCACCTCGTCTTGAAGCTCTTGCAGAAATAGTACCTATCAAGTCATCTGCTTCAAACCCTTCTTTGGTATAAATAGGAATACCAAACGCATTCAGACCTTCACAAATAAAGCCCATTTGAGTAGATAAGGAATCAGGCATTGTTTCACGATTTGCCTTGTATTCTTCATACAATTCAGTCCTAAAGGTATGATGCGAAACATCAAAAGTAACGGCTATTGAATCAGGTTTTATTTTTTTTAACAAATCAAATATTGATTTAAAAAATCCATAAACAGCCCAAGTAGGTTGGTTTTGTGAATTCTTCATCGCAGATCTTTCAAGTGCGAAATACTGCCTAAATGCTAATGCGTGACCGTCAATCAGAACTAATGTTTTACCCATAAGACCCTTCTCAAATTAATACTTTCAGAGCATCCAAACTCTTTTACTATTTTACCAATTCAAGCGAATAAGTCCAGAATGTTATAATTTCAATACTTAGCATTATGTATATAGGATAGATTTTATAAACATTTCTTTACAAATAAAGCAATTTCTAAATCATAAAATACTTTATATAAATACGGGGAATTAATTATTGGAGTTATATAATAATGGTTCAATTACAAGTTCAATCCGGTAAAGGTATCACTTACGCAATTAGAGACGGATTAAAAAATCAAGGTGTTGATGTATCTTCTATTGATGCTAATACTTGGAATAGTATTATGACAGAAGTTTCTTCTGAAAACGATACTAAAAAATCTAACGGTCAAAAAGGAATATATTCAGGTGGAAGTAACCTGTTTGGTTCTGCCAAAAGCAATTTTGTAGTTGATAAAGGCGCTATAAATCTTGAAGAAACTACTTGGAACAAGATTGTTAATATCGTACAAAACAAGCCTGTAGAAAAAACTCAACAAACTGCATCTGTTGGCGAAGGTAAACAAGCAACCTCAATACAAGCTGATACAGAAAGTGGCAAACAAGTTTCTGCACACACAATACAATCTCTTAAAAACTTAGGCGCAAAAGTATCTGATTGGGATGGCAACACTTGCACAGTTTCAAAAGGTGGTTGGACAGCAAAAATTATTGTTGATGATAATGGACAAATCAGCTTCTCAGGTAACTATAACGCAATGATGAGCCTTTTAGAAACAGATAAAAAAGAAGTACAATCAGCAGAAAAACAAGAAAAATTCTATCAAAAAATCGGAGTTGATATGACTGATACAACTCAACGTTCAGTTGTTGTTCAAGTAAAAGGAAAATCCGTTCCTGTTATTGAAATCGCAACAAAAGACGGAAAATACTATTATCTGAATGATAATGGCGATCAAGTAATTCCTGATTAATAACATTTGTAACGAATATTCTGTTGCCTGAAATTCTCTCTATAATTTTGGTTTTATATTAGAGAGGATAAAAATATATATGGCACTAACAGGTATAACATCAAGTGGCCTAACGCCCGCAATGCAAAGACAGATTCAAAATGCCACCAAAAATGGTGGAAATATAAGCATTGATTGGGCGAGTTATTTTGCCCAAGGCAATAATGTTACTGGCAATAATAATTCACCTACAAGTAGTCTGTTGGAGGCTTTAGCTCAATTACCTAAAATGATATTAAGAGCCATGCTTGGCGTTAATAACACATCTGCACCCAATAATGTCACAAGTACAGGTAACACAACCTCAACTGATGCTAAAGATATCCAAACCGTAAAACAAGGGCTAAACAGTGATTTAACTGAATTAAAAAACCTTGGGGTAAAAGTTTCTGACTGGGATAACAATAACAGTTGTACACTGTCATATCAAGGTAAAACAGGAACCGTTACTGTTAATGAGAGTGGAGAAATTACTTTCAGTGGCGACATTGAGGGAATAATGGAGCTTTTAAAACAAGACCCTCAAGAAAAAGAATCTGTTGATAACCAAAACAAATTTTTGGCAAAAATGGAAAATAGTGGCGACCCAATTATCGGAGATATAAAAACGACAAAAATAAAAGTAAAAGGTAAAGAAATTTCTGTTAATGAATACACTAGCCAAAGTGGTAAAAAGTATTATTTAGATAGCTCAGGAAAAGAAATCACCCCTGACACAACTACATAGGGAAGTTCAATATAAAATAATCAACATTGCCAAATTCACATCATTACGAAGGAATGTAATAACCGAAGTAATCCAGAACACCCATTCGTCATACAAGCCTTGTTAGAGATATTTCACTTACGCTCAATATAACAAACATATTTTGTCAGGCACAGCCTGACCTACA
>USCK01000116.1 GCA_900553205.1 uncultured bacterium
CTTATAACGGTGCAAGCTCTGATGTTGTGGCATCAACTATTGCAGCTCCAGTAGAGCTACAGTTGAACGGTGTTGAAAACATGATTTATATGTCATCAGATTCAAGAAATGACTCATATAAATTGACAATATATTTTGCAGTCGGCACAGACCCTGATATGGCACTGGTAAATGTCCAAAACCAGTTACAATTAGTTACTCCGAGATTGCCTGAAGAAGTTAGAAGATACGGTTTAACCGTTAAAAAATCAACAGGTGGTCCGGGATGTTTGATGATGTCTATACGCTCACCTCATGGGACTTATGACTCATTATACTTGGCGAACTATGCAACAATGTTCTTAAAAGATGAACTTGCAAGACTTAAAGGTGTTGCTGAAGTTGGGGTGTTCGGTGCCGGTGAATATTCAATGCGTGTTTGGTTAAACCCTGAAAAAATGGCAAGTTTGAATGTATCATCTACAGATGTTCAAAACGCAATATCAGCACAAAATGTCCAAGCTCCTGCAGGTAACTTGGGTGTTGAACCAATGACAGACCCGCAAGTTTTGAAATATACTTTGAGAACAAAAGGTCGTTTGAAAACAGTTGAAGAATTTGAAAATATTATTGTAAAAGCAAAGCCAAACGGCGCTAATGTTAAAGTTAAAGATATTGCAAGAGTAGAAATGGGTGCAAACAGCTATTCTTCAATTTCTCGTGTTGAAGGCAAAAATAGTGCAATGATATCTATTACTCAATTACCAAATGCAAACTCTATTGATTTGGTTAATAGAGCAAAAGCAAAAATGCAGGAATTAAGCAAAAAATTCCCTAACGATATTACTTATAACATACAGTATGACGATACTATGTTTGTAAGAGAATCTATCAACGAGGTTATCAGCGCTATAGGACTTGCAATATTACTTGTAAGTATCGTTACTTACTTATTCTTGGGAACAGCCCGTTCAGCATTTATTCCGTTCTGTGCGATTCCTGTATCCTTGATTGGTGTATTTATCTTCATGGGGCTATTCGGGTTCTCAATAAACCTGTTAATCTTATTCGGGTTAGTACTTGCCGTAGGCTTGGTTGTTGACGATGCGATTGTTGTACTGGAGAATACTCAAAGACACATTCAAGACGGTAAATCACCAAAAGAGGCAACCGAAATCACAATGGAAGAAGTATTTGGTGCCGTTGTTGCAACCTCTTTGGTATTGATGGCTGTATTTGTTCCGGTATCGTTTATGACAGGTATCACAGGGCAGATGTTTAGACAATTTGCATTATGTCTTGCGACATCTATCGGTTTATCAACACTCGTTGCTTTGACCTTATCACCTGCATTATGTTCTATTATATTAAAAGACGGAACAGAAAAAGCCGACTTTGAATTTATACAAAAATTTGATGATTGGTTCTTATCTGTTAGAGATAAATATTTAAAAGCAGTTCACTATTTCGTGGACTCACCTGAAAAAACCTTAAAAACTTTGTTATTGGTATTCGTATTCATTTTATTTATGTTCTATTTGATACCAAAAGGCTTCTTACCTACAGAAGATAAAGGTGCATTATTCACACAATTACAACTTCCTGACGGAGCTTCTGTATCTCGAAGTGATATTGTCGGGGCAGAAGTTGCTGAACGTATTGCAAAAATTCCTGGAGTAAAAAGTACATTAGAAGTTGCAGGTTTTTCTGGTGAAAACATGGTACTTATTGTATCTGAACTAGATGAATGGTCACACAGACGAAAAGCATCATTATCTATGGAGGCTATTCAACGTGAAATAAAGAAAGAATTTGCTAATTTCACAGAAGCTACAGTAGCGACCTTTCCACCTTCATCAATTTCAGGTATGAGTATGTTTGGTGGGTTTGAATATAGACTTTTAGATAAAGGTGACAGAACTCCCGAACAGTTGTTTGATGTTAGTAAAAAATTTATGACAGAGGCTTCTCAAAGTCCTATGTTCTCAAGATTATTTACAACATACAGTGCATCTTTACCTCAATTAAAAATTGTTATAGATGAAGAAAAAGCAATGTCACAAGGTGTTGATATATCTTCTATTTATAATACGCTTGCAGGCTTCTTGGGTTCTACTTATGTAAACGATTTCAACAAATTTGGTAGAGTTTATCGTGTTTATATCCAAGCAGATGCGCCATATCGTGTAAAACCTGCAGATTTAAGTAAATTGTATGTAAAAAATAATATGGGTTATATGGTTCCACTAACTTCTGTTGTTCATACAGAAAATATTATCGGGCCATACACAATTACTCGTTACAACTTGTATCCGTCAGTAATGATAAGTGGTACTCCTGCTAACAATGTCAGCTCGGGTCAAGCAATGAAGGAAATGGAGCGCATCTCTGATGAGCTTTTACCTAAAGATATGGGCTATAGTTGGTCAGGTACATCATTACAGGAAAAAGAATCCTCAGGTCAAATCGGACCAATTTTGGCAATGGCTCTAACATTTGTATATTTATTCCTAGTAGCTTTATATGAAAGTTGGACACTACCTATCGCAGTAATGCTAATATCTCCTGTAGCACTTGTCGGAGCATTATTCTTCCAATATGTTTCAGGCTACTCATTAGATATTTACGCTCAAATCGGGTTGGTTATGTTAGTCGGTTTGGGTACAAAACAAGCAATTTTGATTGTTGAGTTTGCTAAAGATGCTATGGAAAAAGACGGTATGAATTATATTGATGCAGCAATGCAAGCTGCTAAACTAAGATTTAGAGCCGTTATGATGACAAATATTGCGTTTATTTTAGGTTTGCTACCATTAGTATTTGCGCATGGTGCAGGTGCAGGAAGCCGTCACTCTATTGGTATGACCGTATTCGGTGGTATGATTGCAGTATCTTGTATAGGTAGTATTTTAGTTCCTGCGTTCTTTGTACTAATCAATAAAATGAAAGATTGGTATTATGCAGGAGGACTAAAAAAAGCAGGCAAATCAGGATTTGGTTTTTTAAAACAAACCATACAAAAAATACAGGAGAAAAAACATGATTAAAAAACTCCTGACAGTATTTTTGTTTGTAGCATTTTTGACATCACCTGTAATGGCATCAGGCTTGGGTAATACTATAAAAACAGATGAATATCCTGATTCTGATATGGTGCTGCCTAATAAAGATGAACTTGTTATTGAAGGTGGAGTAGCTAAATATATTGATGTTAATTTAGAAGATTGTTTGAAATTTGCACTTGGTAACAACCCTAAAATCCAAGCTGCGATACAAGATGTTTTTGCATCGGATTATAGAATCAAACAGGCTTGGTCAGGTTGGTTCCCGACTATATCTTGGCAAACAGGTTATACTCGTATTAAACAACTTCAATTATCAGATGTTTTCAACAGAAACTTAGTATTCAATTACTATGTATTGGGTACAATATCTGTTTCAGAAATGTTATATGACTTTGGGGTTACACAAAACAGAGTTACTATTTCTAAATTAGAAAATGAACAATATAAGATAGTATTAACAGAGACAGTTAATACCGTTATCAGAGATGTAAAAACTGCATATTATGGGGTTTTGTTGGCAAACGAACAAGAACGAGTAGCAGAAGAAACTGTTGAACAATACCAAAACTTCTATGAACAAGCAAAAGCCTTTTATAGAGCAGGTACAAATCCTAAAATTGATATGACTATTGCCGAAGTAAATTTAAGTTCTGCAAAACTAGCTTTGATACAGGCTCAAAATGCAGTAGATATTGCAATGGCAAAACTGAACAATGCGATGGGTTTGCCATATATGAACAAGTACAATATTTTAGATAAATTAAAATATAATCCTTGTAACTTAACCTTGACTCAAGCCGTTGATATTGCAAAAGAAGCCAGACCTGATTATAAGTTATCAGAGGTAAAAGTACAATCTGCCAATCAAAATGTAAAACTGACGAAGAAGGCTTGGTATCCGACATTGGAATTTGACGGCAACTATTCAATCGGTGGGCGCTCTTTTACATCTAACTATGGTTACAACATCGGTGCTTACTTAAATTTCCCACAAATTAACGGTATGCTTATTCGTAACCAAATAAAAGAAGCTCAATCTATGCACACTAAAGAGATTGCGAATTCTCATTCAACACAAAACGATATTTATTTAGAAATTCAAAATGCTTTTTATACTCTTATAGAAAAGAAAAATCAAATACCGGTATCAACCCTACAGGTAAAACAAGCAAAAGAGAATTATGATTTATCTTTTGGCAGATACAAAGTTGGTGTCGGCAATCCTGTCGAGTTAAAAGAAGCTCAAGTCCAATACGCAAACGCAAGAGTACAATATTATAATACTTTGTATGAATTTAATACAGCTCGTGCAAATTTAGAAAAAGCTATCGGTAAAAATATCGTTGACGGCTCTGTTGAGTTGAAGAAAGAAGAAAACAATGTTTCAAAAGATGTGAAAGCAGAACAAGTCAAAATGGAGCCTTCTACATCACAAGAAGCACAATTTTCTAAAAAGATTAAGAATGAAAAAACTCAAAAAGAAAAAGTTTGTAAATCAAAAGCTACAAAACCGGCATACAGAGTTCGCCACTATAAAAACAGATTTATCAGAGGATTGCATAATTTCTTCTCTTATCCTGATGATTAGTGATTGATTGTCTTATATGTTTAATATAATATTATCTTGTAAAACATTAGATAAGAAAGGGTAGAATTATGTTAGACATCAAACTTATAAGAGAAAATCCGGAAAAAATTAATGAGCTCTTGAAAAGACGATCCCCTGACTTATCCATTGATGAAGTTATAAAAATTGATGAAGACCGTAGAAAAGTTCAAACAGAAGCTGACGAATTGAGAGCAAAAAGAAAAGCTGACTCTCAAAAAATCGGTATGATGAAAAAGAACGGCGAAAACACAGACGCTATTCAAGAAGAAGTTAGAGCATTGGGCGATAAAATAAAAGAACTTGAAGAAAAACAAGTTGAATTGGATTCTGCTCAAAGAAACTTGTTACTTCATATTCCAAATATTCCTGATGAATCAACTCCTATTGGACCAACAGAAGATTATAATGTTGAAGTTTCACGCTGGGGCGAACCTACTAAATTTGATTTTGAATACAAGGCTCACTGGGATATATGTGAAGAAAAAGGACTTGTTGATTTTGAACGTGGTGTAAAATTATCACAATCAAGATTTACTTTATACAGAGGTAAAGGCGCAAGATTAGAACGTGCTATTATTAACTTCTTCCTTGACCAACACACAGAAAATGAAGGTTACGAAGAAATCTTACCTCCATTTATGGCAAACGCTGCAACAATGACAGGCACAGGTCAACTTCCTAAGTTCAAAGAAGATATGTATAAATGTGTAGATGAAGATTTATACTTGATTCCTACAGCAGAAGTTCCTGTAACAAACATATATTCAGGTGAAATTCTTTCAGAAGATGATTTGCCTAAATATATGACTGCATACACTCCTTGTTTTAGACGTGAAGCAGGTTCTGCAGGTAAAGATACTAGAGGTTTAATCAGAGTTCACCAATTTAATAAGGTTGAAATGGTTAAACTTTGTACTCCACAAACAAGTACAGAAGAACACGAAAAACTAACTCAAGACGGTGAAAGAATGTTAGAGTTGTTAGGACTTCCATTCAGAAGAGTTGCATTATGTACATCTGATATCGGTTTCTCTGCAAACAAATGTTATGACTTAGAAGTATGGATGCCTTCATACAACAATTACAAAGAAATCTCAAGCTGTTCAAACTATGGTGATTATCAAGCGAGACGCGCAAATATCAGATATAGAGATAAAGCTACAGGAAAAACTCAATTTGTACACACTATTAACGGCTCAGGCTTGGCTGTTGGTAGAACATTTGCTGCAATTATTGAAAACTTCCAACAAG
>USCK01000117.1 GCA_900553205.1 uncultured bacterium
TTAGTTCAGAAGGCGTTTGACCGATAGAATTGTATAATAATTCTACAGCTTTATAAACAATACTGTTTTCATCTGTCGGAATATGGTCTATTATCAAATCATCAAAATTTTCATCTTGAGATAAGATATTTATTTCAACCCCTGTCCCTGGTAAAACTGTTTCATCTATTGTAACTGTATTATAAATAGGTAATGCAATACCTAAACAATCAAATCCGGGTCCTAAATTAGCCGATGTAGCCGGCACTTTTACACTAACTTTCATTCTTTATCCCTATAACATTGTAACACTTGTCTTACCATATTTCGCAGATAAATCATCTATATGGTGAATAAAATAAACATAAGATTCCAAATCTTTTTCGTTTAAATCAACAATCGCACCCCAATCTATTCTTCCATGGTGAGCTGCAATCATTTTAGCAATTCTTTTAAAACCTTTACTCATACATAATGTATATCCGTATTGTGAGTGGGTCAGCCATTCTTTTTTAAAGGTATCATCATAGTCAATCATACCGTTTTCTGTATTAATAGTATATTCATAAATTTTGCCGATATCGTGAAGAATGCACGCTGCAATAGCTTCATCTTTATTGATTTGTTGATGTAAAATATTGATATTTGTTTCTGCAATCTTGATACATTCAAGAGTATGAACCAACAAGCCTCCGATATAGTTGTGGTGCATAGTTTTTGCTGCAGGTGAAACTTTTATTTGTTCTTCATGTTCTTTGAAATAATCAAGCAAGAAGGCTTTTAATTCAGCATTCTCTAATTTGTTAATATACTCTACAATTTCGTTAAATGTATTATCTCTTTCATCTTCTGACAAGCCCATCTTAGCTTCTTTGATAAGCTCTAAAGATGTAATAAGACAATTATTGAATCTTTCATTGAAGGAAGCTGTTACAATACGAACAATATTACCGATTCTGAAAAGTTTAACATCTAATCTGTTAAGAGCTTCTTCCCACAGTACACAATTCAAAACTGTTTCTGTTGCAGGGTCTTTTAATTGCAGTTTCCCCATTTTTGTTCCGGCTTTAGTATCACCAACTGAAAATGATACTACTTCATAATGAATATCAGTACTGAACATATCTCCTCCATTCCTTGCTATATTGTACTACAAAAACGATTTTCGATTTTTTCTGTATATAAATTGTTAACATTTGTAACTTTAATATCCCGATTTTGGCAATTTTTTTCTTGTTAAATACTTTGTATATATGTAAACGGGAACTAAGAGTTAATATCTTATACAAAAATAAAGGGGAATTTAATATGTCAAGAGTTTTAATATCAATGCCTGAAAGATTTTTAGATGAAATTGATAATGTTGCAGAAAACGAAAATCGTTCACGTTCAGAGCTTATTCGTGAAGCTTTAAGAACATATATTCATCGTAATCGAGTAAGAAGTTCAGCTTATGCTCAACGTAATGCAGAGTTATTAGATGCTCTTTTGGATTAATATAAATAGTATTGTGTTGATAACGCCTTAGAGGCAAAGTAAATGTATAATTATAAAGGTGACTATTTCTAGCCACCTTTTATTTGTTTAGTTTAGTTTTTAGATTTATCAATAATTTTGTCTTTACCCCATTTGAAAGAGTTTCGTATTTCTGAACCGACTTTTTCTATCAAATGGTTATTGTTAGCTTCTCGCAATTTTTTGAAAATCTCACTACCTGACTGCATTTCGTTCATAAATTCTTTTGCATAACTGCCATTTTGAATATCTTTTAAAATTTCTTTCATTCTGTTTTTTACATCAGGTGTAATAAGTTTCGGTCCTCTTGTTAAATCTCCGTATTCAGCATTGTTTGAAATTGAATAGTGCATTGCATCAATACCACCTTCATAAATCAAATCAACAATAAGCTTCAGTTCGTGGCATACTTCAAAATATGCCATATAAGGTGAATAACCGGCTTCTACAAGTGTTTCAAACGCATTTTTTATTAATGCAGTACAACCACCACAAAGAACTGCTTGTTCTCCAAATAAATCGGTTTCGGTTTCTTCTTTGAAGGTTGTTTCAATAATTCCGGCTCTACCTGCTCCGATAGCTCCTGCATAAGAAAGTGCAACCTCTTTTGAATTGCCTGTTACATCTTGATATATTGCAATTAATGAAGGTGTACCTTTGCCAGCCAAGTATTCGCTTCTGACAGTATGTCCCGGAGCTTTTGGTGCAACCATAATGACATTAATATCCTTTGGTGGAACTATCCAGTTGTAGTGAATATTAAACCCGTGTGCAAACATTAAATATTGACCAGCTCTAAGGTTTGGCTTGATTTCTTCTTCAAAAACTTTAGCTTGAACTTCATCAGGGATTAAAACTTGAATTATATCTGCTTCTTTTACGGCTTCTGCAACCGGCATTGTCTTAAATCCGTAATCTTTAGCTTTTGTATCAGAAACTCCACCTTGTCTAAGTCCCAAAATAACATCACAGCCTGAATCTTTTAGGTTCATTGACTGACCGTAACCTTGAGAGCCGAAGCCGATAATAGCTATTTTTTTTGATTTTATAAGTTCTGTATCAATATCTTTGTCTAAATATATTTTTAAGTCTGACATAAGTTTACCTCTCTAATATTTATTTAATTCTTTTGCAAGCTGCAGTAACAAGCCCTAAAAATAGTGGGTGTGGTCTATTTGGTCTTGATTTGAATTCAGGGTGAAATTGTCCAGCCACAAACCAATCATTTTTAGGTATTTCAACCATTTCTGCTAACATTCCGTCAGGTGACATGCCGGAAAATACAAGACCTGCTTTTGATATTTGGGCTATGTATTCGTTGTTCACTTCGTAGCGATGCCTGTGGCGTTCAGAAATTTTGTTTGTACCATAGGCTTGTTCTGCTTTTGTGCCTTCTTTTACTATACAGTCATAAGCCCCAAGTCGCATTGTACCACCGTATCCTTTTACATTCTTTTGCTCAATCATAAGGTCTATTACGGGGGTTGAACAACCTTCATCAAATTCTTTAGAATTAGCATCTTTCAAGCCAACTACATTTCTTGCAAATTCAATAACTGCGCATTGCATACCCAAACAAATACCAAGGAACGGAAGATTATTTTCACGAGCATATTTGATAGCATTTAGTTTTCCTTCAATACCTCTAACACCAAATCCCCCCGGAACAACAAGCCCTTGGACATCTTTTAAAAGCTTTTTGCAGTCACTGTATTCGTTACATTCTTCTGAATTTATCCACTTTATCTCAACTTTTGCGTCGTTTTTGTATCCTGCATGTTTTAGAGATTCCACAACTGATAAATAAGCATCAGATAGTTTTGTGTATTTACCAGCGATAGCTATTGTTACTGTTTTTTGTGGTTTTTTAATTTTGTTTACCAATTCCTTCCAGTCTGCTAAATCTGCAGGTCTGTCTTCTGTTTGAAGTAATTTAAGAACAACTTCTGCAAAATTTTGTTCCTCTAAAACCAATGGTACTTCATAGATACTTTTCATATCCTTACATTCAATAACAGCTTCTTTTGGAACAGAGCAGAAAAGAGCAAGTTTTTCTTTTTCTGTCTTAGGAATTGATTTTGAGGTTCTGCAAACCAAGACTTCCGGTTGCAAACCATAGCTTCTTAGAACATTAACACTGTGTTGTGAAGGCTTTGTTTTAAGCTCTCCTGATGTAGGTAAGTACGGTAAAAGTGTGCAATGAATATTTATTGCATTCCCGACTCCTTGTTCTGTTTTGAATTGTCTGATGGCTTCAATAAACGGCAAACTTTCAATGTCACCTATTGTTCCTCCAATTTCTATAACTTGGAAATCAGTATTGAAGTGTTTTTGAGCTTTTATAATTCGTGACTTGATTTCATTTGTTATATGAGGAATAGTTTGAACCGTTGCGCCTAAATAATCGCCTCTGCGTTCTTTGTTTATAACGGTTTGATAAACACTGCCTGATGTAACATTTGAAATTTGGCTAAAGTTTGCATCAATAAATCTTTCGTAATGTCCTAAATCTAAATCTGTTTCTGCGCCATCATCTGTTACAAAAACTTCGCCATGTTGAAACGGACTCATTGTCCCTGGATCAACATTTATATATGGGTCAAATTTTTGTATGGCAACACTAAAACCTTTGGAACGCAATAAACGACCTAAAGATGCTCCAATAATACCTTTACCGAGAGAACTAACAACACCTCCAGTTATAAAAATATATTTTGTCATACAAACCCCTCTTAAAACTTCTCAAACGACATAAAAAAAAAGAGGGAAGAACTCCCTCTTTTGTAATCCTTAATTAATTTTGGGAACCTTAAAGAAACCGTCTTCCTCGCAAGGAGCGTTCTTCATTAATTCCTCTTTGCTTATCTCATACTTCACTGCGTCTTCACGCATAACATTTACAAAATCAATAGCATGTGCCATTGGCTCAACTCCTGTTGTGTCAACCTCATTCATTTGGTCAACATATTTTAGGACATCTCCTAATTGAGTTGTAAACTTGGCTTTTTCTTCTTCAGTAAGTTCTAGTCTTGCTAATTTTGCAACATGTTCTACATCTTTTATTGTAATCATTTTTTATTACCTCGTTGGGTAATATGTTATCAGAAAGGTTTTATTTTTGCAAGTTGTTAATAACAATAATTTCGCTATATTTCGCATATTTACAGACCATTACAAACTTCTGTCGATAATAGCCTGACAGAGTAATATCTATGACAACTCTTTTTTAGTTAAATAATGTTATTAAAATAAATCTTTTTCATACTTCCAGCTATTCTTAATTCCAAGAGGCAATTTGCCTCTTTTTTTTGTGTTGCAAATACTTGCATTTATATATTGATAATGTAGAATTAAATTAACCGAGATATAGTGCGTTGGTATGCCTTATCCGGTATGAATACAAAAGGAGAAACGAAATGCCAAAGATGAAAACTCACAGATCTGCTGCAAAACGTTACAAAGTTACTGCAACAGGTAAAATTCAAAGAAGACATGCAGGTATCGGTCACTTGCTTCAACACAAGTCTGGCTCAAGAAAACGTAAAATCTTCGGTGATATTGCGATTTCAGATAGTCAAGTAAAATTGGTATCTTACGAGTTACCATACAAGAAGTATTCAAGATAGGAGTGTTGAACAATGAGAGTAAAACGTGGAAATGTATGTCGTAACAGACACAAAAAAATATTAAAGTTAGCTAAAGGTTTTAAAGGTGCAAGAAGCAGAATATTTAAAGTTGCTAATTGTGCTGTAATGAAAGCTCTTAAATATGCTTACAGAGATAGACGAACTACAAAACGCAATATGCGTCGTCTATGGATTGTTAGAATCAATGCTGCAGTTAGAGCTGAAGGTATGAATTATTCAAGATTCGTTAATGCTTGTAAAAAAGCAAACATTATTGTTAATCGTAAAATGTTAGCAGACCTTGCAGTTAATGACAAAGAAGCATTTTCTATGATTGTTGAAAAAGCAAAAGCTGCTTTATAATTTTTGTAAAGTTTATAAAAAAGATGGTAGAGTTTATTCTCTATCATCTTTTTTTGTATATTAATTTAGTTCTAATATTAATAATACCTGAGTAGTTCATAAGCCGTGTTCTGTTTCTCGATAATCATCTGTCTGGTATTATGATTGCTCATAATCTCTAGCGATAACTTAGAAGTAGGCGGACACCTTTAACCTTCAACTCTATCTTGCATTCAATCTGGGTTTACCTAGCTAATATTTCTCAATATTACTGGTGAAGCTCTTAACTCACCGTTGCACCATCGCCTGTGAAATTAATCCATCGGCAGTTTACATTTCTGTGGCACTATCCACCGATTCGCACCGTCCGGAGTTTCTCCGGAGATTTGTCCTTGAATGCACGGACTTTCCTCACTTGTATCAAGCGCGATTATACGGCTA
>USCK01000118.1 GCA_900553205.1 uncultured bacterium
TTTGATTGGTGTAGGTGGCATTGTATCAAGAACAACTCTGTTGTTTTTAGGTGTTTGCTCGGGTACAACTTTTTCTTCAATAAAAGTTTCCCAGTTCCCACATTCAGGACATTTGCCCATATATCTTGCTGTTTCATAGCCACATTGTTGGCACACATATTTTGTTTTTATTTTAGCCATATGTTAATTATATAACAAAAGACCCCGATATTTCTATCAGGGTCTTTTTATACAACTTTTTTAATAATTATTCTTCATCTTGTTTGTTTGCTTCTTCTGCAATTACATTGTTGCTTTTTTCAAGAGCATCAGCAGCTTTTGCATTTGCAGTTTTTAAAGAATCATTTTCAGCTGCATAAGCATTAATAAGACCGTTAGCAGTTCTTAATTGAGCGTCTTTTAATTGATTTTTAGTCTTATTAGTTTCGATTGCTTGTTTTACGCCATGGGCAACAGCCAAAGCGCTTAAAGTAAACAATGTTGCGGTTATTGGATTTTTAATTGCGAATTTACCAATAGCTTTACCAAAGCCTTTAGCCATTTCAATTGTCTTTTTGGTATTTTCAGCATTTGCGATTTTACCATATCCATCTTTTAGGATTTGAGGCATTTTAATTTTGCCGGCGATTGTAGAAAGATGTTCTTTTACATTCTTTGGTAATGAAATTTTAGATGCTACATTTGATGCCATTGTCCTAATAGCTTCAGGTGCTTTATTCATTTTTATGAAGGCTTTACTTACTAATCTTGAGATTCCATTCTTTTTAGCGATTTTAGTAATTGATTCTGTTACTTTAGGAGATACTTTTCCTAATATTGCAGAAGCACCTGTAAGAGCTCCTGATGCTATTGCACTAAGTCCAACAAGTGTAAGAAGTGGGTGTTTGCGTTCAGTGTTGGCAACTTTAGGACTATTATTAGCGATTGCTCTGTTAGCACTAAATACTGCACCAATACCAGCCATTGCTGCGCCAATTCCTAAAGCTCGTTTAGCACCTGCAATAGTTTTTGTTGAAACTTTTCCCTTTGTAGCAATCATTGCAGCTGCACCTGCAATTAATGGTAGTGCAGTGATAGTTCTTGCTACATTATTGTTGAATTTTCTGTTATTATCTTTTCTATTATTAATTCGGTTAGCTAAATGTGCGAGTTCTCTTTTATCTGCCTGTGCAAACTTAGTTGCTCTTGCTTTTTGCTTATCCGTTCCATATTGTGTATATGGAATACCACTTTGATTATTGGTAAAAACTGACATTTTCATATTAACTAACACTCCTTTTTTACACACTACATTCTAATTAATTAAAACTCGTGAAGAAATTTTTTGCTAGTTGTAACAAAAAAATTTACATAAAGTTACAAAATAGCAATTTTTGAAACAAATAATACTTTATATAAATGAAAGGTTAAGTGTATGGTTAATTCTGTAAGCAACAACAAAATACCAACAAGTTATGCAGGGGTAAACATTAATTGTTATACTTTGGATCCTACAAAGCTGCCTCCTGATTCTCCGTTGCTTCATGCTCCACAACCTCAATGTACGATTGCTCCTGCAGGTTTTCCTGCCGGAGGGTGTTGTTATCCGGGGAATTATTATATAAATAATTATGCTCCGAATGGTGGAGTGCCAAATTATCCTATACAACCGAATGTTAATCCTCAACAATCTCAAAATACAAAGAAAAAACGAGTTCAGGTTCTAACAGACCAATATATCAAAAATTTGGAAGCATATTTAAACAGCCCTTCTGAAGATTTACGAAAGACTGCAGCTCAAGAAGTTTTGAAACGATTAGACGAAGACAGAACAAGATATAATGATGCAGCTTTGAATGCTTTAATCAACAAAATGCTTCAAGATCCTTCTTGTCATAAGGTTAAAGCAACGGCTTTGACAGCATTAGATACACAACTCGCTCAAGGTAATGATAATACTGTTAAAATATTATCCGATATGGCTCAAAATGATAAATCCAGAAATGGTGCAGATGCAGCAACTGCAGCGAGTATTCTTATGAAGATGTCGTCACCTACCAAATTGGTAGATGTACCAAAAGGTAACAATCCAAGTGGAGGAATGATTGAATAATGGTTAAGATTCCAAGTGCTTCCGGTTGGATGAGCGCAATTAAAACAAAATTAAAAACTATAACTCCACTGGGTGTCGCAACAACCTCAGTCGGGCTTGCAGGTGCCGGTGTTGCCTTGTATGATTCTCATGCGTTAGGCAAATTAAAAGCTTTTGATGAAAAAAATACAGGTAATGCAAATGCAGGCTACAATTACTTTAATAATACACAGTATTTAGATAATGAAAGCCAAACAACAGCAAAGCTGAAAAAAGCATTGTTTGAATGGGAGTTGATGAATACTCTTAGAGGTGCGACTAATGCGACTATTGGTTATGTGAAAGGCTTTTCTTCAAGCTTAATCAACCACGCCGTACCTATCGCAGCCTCTGTCGCTGCTATCGGATTAAAAGGCAAAAAAGCACTAATAGGTGTTGCAGGTCTGGCTCTCTGGGGTGCATATTCCGGCATACGCCATGTTTGCAGTCATTTAGATCACAAGTTATAGTTTAGCCTATATCCCATCTTCCACAAGTACCACCCCAGCGAGCGATGATATTACCTTTTACATCCTTAATGTTTTCAACATGTTGATGTTCAGTTTCGCCTTCTACAATAGTAATAACTTCGCAGTTGTTAGAACAGCCGTTGCACTGGCATGTAATTGATTGGAATTGCATATTACCAACATCCCAACCTTTGAAGGTTGTAGGAGTTTCTGTATATTGGTGGTTTTCCATAGCCAATAATGCTGCACCTATAGCACCCATTGTTTGATGATGGTCAGGTACAACGATTTCTGTTTTTAATTCTTCTTCAAAAGCTTTTACCATACCTGAGTTTGTAGCAACACCACCTTGGAAAGATACTGTAGGTAAAAGTTCTTTTCCTAACGCAAGATTACTTAAATAGTTTCTTACAAGAGCCTGACAAAGACCATATAACAAATCTTCTACAGGATAACCTAACTGTTGTTTGTGGATTAAATCACTTTCTGCAAATACACCACAACGACCTGCAGGGTTTTCAGATTTTAGAGCTGTATCTCCAAATTCTTCGATAGGAACATTTAATCTTTGTGCTTGGTGGTCAAGGAAACTTCCTGTACCTGCAGCACACACCGTATTCATAGCGAAATCGGTTACAATACCATCTCTTAGAATAATAATTTTGCTGTCTTGTCCTCCGATTTCTAAAATGGTTTGAACCCCGGGAATATATGTCGCTGCAGCTACTGCGTGTGCCGTAATTTCATTTTTTACAACATCAGCCCCAACCAAAGCGCCTGCAAGGTTTCTACCACTACCTGTAGTACCTACACCCATAATGTTATATTCTCTGCCTGCATTATTAGCTTGTTCAAGAATTTGTCTTAAACCTGATTGAACTGCCATAACAGGTTTTCCTGCAGTCTTTAACATATAGGAATCAACATACTGCCCTTTTTCGTCAACAAGTGCAAGTTTTGTTGTTACTGATCCTACGTCTATCCCCAAATATGATGTCAAACTCATTATAAATCTCCTTCAAACTGTAGAATAACACAAAAAAGTTAAATTTGAAATAAAATGTTAAACAAAATAAATCAATTTTGGTGAGTATTTGGCTTTGTAAAGAAATACTTTATAATTGTTTACAAGCAGGACTTATTGGTTGTAAAATGTTCACAGTGGAGAAATTATAGATTTGGCAAGTAATTACGAAAACTTTGATAATACAGAATCCAGCTATCGAAAAAACTCGCTGATACAAGAGCGTGTAGGATTAGTATCTACGCACATGTACAAACAATTCTTGGATTACCAAAAAGCGACTGTAAATACATCAGAAGTCTTTAATGAGGCTATAGAAAATCTTGCTACTATAATAGAATCTCTAAAAAAATCGTTTTCTTCAAGAGGTGTTTCTGCCCAGAATATTTATGTAGAACATGATTCAGCCAAAACTATTGTTACAATAAATATTCTATGGCATAAAATAAGCTTAACAACTCGTTGTAACTATGAACCACAAGCTTTGTTTCGAGAAAACAATACTCCGTTGTTTTCAGGTCGTATTATGGCCATAAACGGAAATTACTACGAAATAATGAATGGGGTTGATGATAGAAAAGAAGAAATGAAACGACTTTTGGATAACGAAGTCGCATCGCTTTATATCCCTGCAGACAAAATGCAGAATGCAATATTCAAAATAAAACATTTATCAAACAGAGAATTTACACTCAACCCTCAAGACGCAGCAAGAGAATTTACCCTAAAAGTTATAGAAATTATTTGTGGTGGTGGTGTGTATCACGAGGAAGGCTCAAGAAAGACCTTTAATATTTAGTCGAAATCTTCATTGGTTGGAGGGAGTTCTTTAGGTGCATCATATTTTATGTAACCGTTGATTACATTTATCGGTTTTTCAGTTTTTTGTGGTCCAACGACTTCAACCTTACCTGTACCTTGTTTGAATATGATAGTATCAATGTTGATATCACCTTGAATTTTTATTGTAGGTTTACCACTGAGTATATAAGAATCGTTGTCGTTTCCTATAATAATCTTTTTTATATAATTATCGGTATTCTTACCCCATTCTTTTTTAGGGAAGAAGAATAATTTAGAATTGTCGTCATGTATTTTAAGTTCGTTAATTTGGACTTTGTTTTCAAATCTGACTCCGTTGTTTGCAAAATACAAATCAAATTTGTTAATCTTACTGTCTGTCATTTTGTTGACATTCGCCAGTTTTAGATTATCTACTACAGAGTTGTTAAAGGTTAGCGCATAAGCTGCTTCAACTTCGTTTGCTATTGCGTTATCAATAATTAAATCTTTTGTTTTAGCTTTTCCGGTAACTTTTGCTTGCGAAATTTCTGCGCCTTCGGCAGCGTCTAAATCATGAATTATTGAGTATTTGTAAGGAGTGCTTGCATCACTTTTACAAGCTACCCATATACCTGACGCTTTGTTGACTTTGTCACCCGGGTAGATAGCTACGGTATATTTAGCGCTCAGAGAATCTGCTTCACAGTCACCGTTTAGAGTTATAACATGCTCAGCGTTTGCAGTACCTATTTTTGAATTGTAGGCATTAATATAACCTACATTATCAATATAACCGACATCTGAATTGTTTTTTAAATTTACTGTGTTAACATTTTCAATTTGGTTTATTTTTGAATTGTTAGCATCTATAACCCCACAGGTTCTTTTTTTGTCTGTAATATCACCGTGGGCATATTCAACAGTGTTATTTTTTAATTTCATAACATTGCCATCTTCACCGACTGTCATTTTTTTCCAGAAGCCAAGATTTTTATCTGTAATTATACATTCTTTAATCTTTTGCTCAGAAGGTATTGTAAGTTTGTTTTTACAGTCAAAAATGAAAATATTAGCATCTTTAGGAATATCTTTTAGGGATTTAGCTTTTGAAAGTGTGAAAGTTTTGTTTAAGCCCTTAAAGAATACATCATTTTTAACCCTAGAGGCATGTTGAGTGTTTAAGGTAGAAGATAACGCCTCGGAATGTTTAATTTTGGGCATACCAATACTATTCATGTATGAATTTGCAATATTATTCATACTCATATAATGTTGCTAAAAACTTTTTTTGCTATCTGTCGTTACAAATTTAACAATAATTAATAAATTTCTTTATGAACGATAGGTGCAATTTGTTTTAATTCTTTATATAGTTCATTGTATTGTTCAGGATACAATGATTGCGCACCGTCACAAATAGCAACTTCAGGGTTGTAATGAACTTCTATAATAAGACCGTCACAACCTGCAGCAACACTTGCTCTTGCCATAGG
>USCK01000119.1 GCA_900553205.1 uncultured bacterium
GAGTAATATGAATTCGGTAGGTTTTAGTATAAATTTTGAAGGGCGTAAAAATCCAAAATTACATTTGAGAAGAAAACAGGTTAAAAATCTACATCAAAAAGAAACCGAATTAACAAACAAGTGTAATACTCTTAAAAACGACTGTAAGGCTTTGGAACTAACTTATGGCAAAACTTCTGAACTTGCTTATGACCATCCAAAAGCTCCAAAAGTATCACAATTATGGAAACTGAAATTTGATATGCAGTATAACTATTTGTACGGCTCATATAAAGATTATCGCAAATCCCGTATCAAATATGCAAAAGAGGCTGTTCAGAACAAAGATATTCTAAAATTTGTAAAACAACCAATAAAATTTAATGGCAGTTTTTCGATTTTTGCATTACCTTTTTCTAAAGTTGGTCGCAATATGTTAAAGAATTCTTTTATTGATAAATTTAGACGAAACACTCTGGCAGAGAAAGAGCTTTTAGAATATAGCAAAGATACAGCAAGAATCAATGTAATGCACCAAATATTGGGAGTTAATAAGTAACTAACTTAAAATAAATTATTTAGGAATTTCTGCACACATGCAATGAATACCACCATGTCTGTTAGCAAATATGGACATTATATTGTTTTGTGTAGGTAGTCCTCTGTCAGAAACCAAGCTGAATAAATCATTTTCGGTTGATTTATTCAGCTTGGTTTCTTTTTTGCCACCGGAAATAAAATAGATATTATCTACATTTTTTATTTTAGATTTCAAATCATTTTTAAATAATTCTTCCAAATACTCAAGTTCAGGGCTTGTATGTTTAGTAGAATTCGTTATATAAGAGATATTCCCTTTTTTATTTTCAAAAGCTATTGCATTTAAAAAATTAATATCCTCACAATAACTGCCTGCAATTTTTATGGGTTTAAAGCCGTATTTTTTCAATTTGTTGGCAGTGTCTTCTGCAGAATTGATTTGTGGTATATTATTTTCTTGTCTTATTTTTACATCTAATTTGTTTTTTATATAGTCATAAGTTTCAACTTTATCTGGAAACTTTTCTTTCATTTTTTCTAAGTTTTTTAGGGATAAATTGGAATCATTTACCAATATATATGGATATTTAATAGGACGGACAATTTCGTCTAAATCGTTAGAAAATTCATTAAGTGTATAAATATTTTTATTTTTTACCTCAAATAGCTCTGTCAAATGCTTTCTTGTCGGCGTATCTCCAAACTGTTTAAAGGATTGATTATCGGTTATAGACATACTGTTAATTAATAACCATTTTTCGCCTTTTTTATTTTGCCCTATAAAATAATTTCCACCTCTTGGTGCATATTGTTTTGCTATCACTGAAAAATCTGAAATTTCTTTATCTTGTGGTGGAGTCTTTTCTTTTGAATTACATAACAAAATCTTCTTTTTTTTATTTATAAGAAAAGCTTTATTGTCCTGTCCCCATATAGAAAGAGTTTTGTCAAAGTCTTGTAGTTGTTGTTTATCAATATTTTTTGATAGTTTTGTGTTATTTTGATTAAAAACTAAATTAAATTTCTCTTGTTTAGCAATAGATTTTAATTCAGAAAAGATTTTTAACTCATCAGGTTTACAAAAGCCTTGTACATAAAGTCCTTTTAGAGGACGCACATCGTATCCCTTAAAAGATATGTTATTCTTATTGTTTAATGATAAATTATTCACAATTTAATTAAAGACTTTCAGCATGTTTTTTTCGTTCGCCTTTGATAACTTGAGCAAGTTTGTTATTCAAAATTTGCATTTTTTCGTCAAATTTATATTCGCTTAAGTCGTAATTTTTGCCTTGAATATGCATGTTTTCCAGTTTTGCAATTTGTCTATCTATAATAGGTTCTGCAACGTGGTTGTTTTTTTCTGTCAAGACATTGTATCGCATAACTTGTAGTATATCAATTTGTTCGTTTGGAGTTTTTCCTTTTAAGAATTTATCAAGTTTTTTTGTTTTTAATACTTGTTTTTCTGTAACATTGTCAGCGAAAAATTTTCCTGTTTCTTCCATTATTGATTCGTTTTTAAACAACTTTAACTCTCTAACTGTAAATTTAGGATTATATAGTTTATTACATAGTTTTTGCACCTGTTTCATAACAACACCAAGATGGCTTTGTTCTATCATATTATCCCAAGAATTTTGTGGTAAATTAAGAATATATCCTTTGTTAACTTTACTAGAATTTACGTAATGAGTTAAGCTTGCTTCTTTTGGATTGTCAGCAGCATGAATTTTTAGATTGATGTTTTTACCAATAACAGATTTAATTGTCTTTTTTAGTGTAGCAGGTTTTATTTTTCTATCTACAAAGTCATATTTTAAACTTTTTAAAATTTTTGAGTTTAGCTCAATACTACTTTCTAATCGTTGAGGAGTAGTTCCTCTAGAAAGTTTCATAGGTAGAAATGATGCTTTTTTGTCAACTCTTATTTTAATCATATTGGTATAAAACTCAAACAAATTATTTTTTGCCAGTTAACTTTACAAAAGTTTACTAGCCGTCCCAACGATATCGCATGTGGTCAGGATCGATAATTTTAAAATCTTGTTTCTCATAAAACTGCGCAGCATTATATGATGCCGTAAGTTCTATTTCTTTATACATATCCTTAATTGTATCTATAAGAGCCTTGCCTACACCTTTAAACGGACGCCTTTTTAACTTGTGCATAGAATCAGGACGAGTTTGCAAATATGCAAGTTCATCAGAAGAATCAAACCATTGTTTCATATTTGCCATACCTAAAATTTTAGAAGATTTTAATCTGTCAAAATTCTCATTTTGTTCTGTTAATAAATAAATTTGATTCTGTGCTTTTTTATAGTCTGAACCTAGCATTTCGCCTGCGTTTTCTACAATGTTTTCTGCAAATACTTGCCCATTCCAATCTCTTACTGCCGTTTTCATTGATTTGAGGTCGCATTTGTTAGAAGCATCATATTTTACAACAGAAGCCTTTATAGGTTTGAATAAATTTGTTTTTGGATTATATTTTTTGATTTCAACACTTTTGATAAATGTTGCACCAAAATTAACAGGAGTAATGTTGTTATTCATATCCATAATAAAACCTCAAAAAATAAAATTTGCTAGTTATTTGGTTAATATTTGATAAACTTCTTCTTGAGTAAGTCCTTTTTCGTTAATGGCGATATTACCCCAACCTGCAAGTAAACAGGTTAAATTTGGTATGTTTTTACAAGGGGTTAAGTTGTGAGAGTTATCATCAATAAAGAAACCTTTTTTTACATTGTTATCGTTCATATATTTCTCTATGAATTCAGCTTTATCTATAACATTTGATAGTTCTTCTTTTCCATAGATTTTAAAACCTGTATTTTTTCTTTGTATAGCAAAGTTATTTTTTCTTGAAACAATCAAGATGTCATATTTGTCTTGCAAGCTCTTTACCATATCCAAGAAAGGAAACTTGGTTTCTAAATAATCAACATAATCTGCGTGGTTTTTCAATAACCATTTGCGAGTTTTTAAATATCTTTCGTCAAATTCCTGTTCCTGTTTCAAATCTCTGTTTTGCAAAAGCTCATTGTATTTGTCTGCAACATTTTCTGAATTTATAGCTTGGGTCAAATACAAATACTGCCAAGAATTAAAAACCAAATATTTATACTTATAGAATTTAGCATACATATCTTCTTCTATTGGCATAAACAAGTCAATATCTCTGCAAACATATCTGCAGAGTACATAAGCCTCTTTCAGCGTATCGTACAAAACTCCGTCAAAATCTAGAAAAAGTGTAGGCATACTACAATACTCGCAATAATAACCAAGATTTGCAACAATGTGAAAATCTTTTCAGATTTATATGTTGCAAACTGTCCCAAAATAAACGGTGAAAGAGAAAATAACAGCAATAAAAGCTTCAGTTGTATAAACGGAACTCTAAACATCAGTACAAAGCCTGTAACGCAATACATTCCCATAAATGCAGTCATCAAAGCAATGTAATTAGATACAAACATCGTATCCTTGAGTTTAAAGACACACAGTTTCCCTGTAACCAAGGATAGAACAAATAAACACCCAAACACAATAAAAATAGCACTTAACAGCATGCTCTCTCTTTCTCCTGAAGAATATTGTTACAATGAGAGTCCAAAAATCCCAGACACTTATTGAATACAAATTCTTTCTCATTATCGTACAGAACCATATGATAACTATCTTCTAAAATAATCAGATTCTTATCTTCGGAAGATATTTTGTTATATACCAAATATGCGCCTTTTGGTGAGGTTAAATCATCTTCTTTTGAATGAATTAATAATATAGGTACATCAATGCCCTTAAGCTTTTTACGAATGACCTTAGACAACTTTAACAGTTCATATATTGCACTCATTGGGAAATAATTCATTCCAACATCAGATTTTTCCAAAAGCTTCTTTACTATTTTTCGAGTTTTCAAATTCTTGATTCCATGTGGCTCACATTCAGGATAGTTGTAATAAAACCTTACCATAGTTGATAAAGCCAACGGCATCAAAAAGCTATACCAAGGTAATCTCCAACCGTCCAAGAACAAAGTTGTGGATAAAGATATTATCCCCGAAACCTCACTGCCGTATTTTTCTGCAACTCCCAATGCAAGTACGGCACCAAGGCAAAGCCCTGAAACAAAGACTTCATCATATCTTGATTTTAGATACTCAAATCTTTGATATGCAAAGTCAAGCCAGTCCTTATACTCTACTGTATAAATCTCTTCAACCTTATCTCCATGTCCCGGAAGGCAATCTGCATAGACATCATATCCGTTTGCATACAGAAATTGACCGTATTTTTTTAACTCAAACGGACTACCTGTCATACCATGGAAAAGCAATACAGCTTTTCTACAGGAATCTTCATGTATTAACTCAAAATCTAAAGTCACTATTTCGCTAACCTGCTAAATAACTGGTCTAACAAATCGATTGCCATATCAATTTCTTCATCCGAAATATACAACTGAGGAACCAATGTAATAATATTCTTATAAAAACCACCGTTGTTAAGAACAAGACCACATTTTTTGCCGTTGTATGACAAATCACCCTTCAAACCTTCTTCTTGCATAGCATCACAAAGTTCTCGGTTTGGTGTTATACCATCTTTTTGAGTTAATTCAATTCTTAGAGCAAAACCAATACCACCAACATCACCGATGCAATCGTATTTTGATTTCAAGTAGTTCAAGCCAGCTTTGAATTTGTTACTTTTTCTTGCGATTTCTGATTCAAGTTGTTTTTGCTCTTCTTCAACAATAGACATAACTTCGTGAGCTGCTCTTACACCAAGAGGATTTGAGCAGTATGTTGAGTGAGCACTTCCTGGAGTGAATACATCAGGAGCGATGAATTTTTCTTTTGCCCATAAACCTGATAATGGGTTCATACCATTTGTAATTGATTTTGCAAATGTCATAACATCAGGAGTAATTCCGTAATGTTCGATAGCCCAAAGTTTACCTGTTCTGAACATACCCATTTGAACTTCATCAATGACAAGCATGATACCTTTTGAATCCAAAATTTCTTTTAATTCTTTGAAATACCATTTTGGAGCATCAATATAACCACCTGTACCCAAAATTGGTTCTGCGATAAATGCTTTGTATTCGCTTTCGCCTGTTTTTGGATCGTAGAATGATTTGTATTCACTGTCAAAGTTTCTTGCGAATTGTTTTACGCAGAAGTGGTTGCAAGATTCACATTTCATGCCGTAAGGGCATCTGAAACAGTATGGGAATGGAACGAATTGTGCTCTATCTCCAAAATGTCCGTATTTTTCTCTATATCTAAAACTTGAAGTTACGGCA